>JAFLDI010000426.1 GCA_017302485.1 Burkholderiales bacterium
GCGGCGGCGCCCGCGAGATGGTGCCGGTGCTGGCCCGCGCCGGCGTGGCCGCCGGCATCGCCGGCCTGTTCATGGAAACCCACCCCGAGCCAGCCAAGGCCTGGAGCGACGGCCCCAACGCCGTGCCGCTGCGCCACATGCGCGCGCTGCTGGAGCAACTGGTGGCGTTGGACCGCGTGGTCAAGAGCCAGCCGCTGCTGGAGACCGATTTCAGCGCCTGAACCCCATGCCTGCTGCCTACATCATCGCCGACGTCGCTGTCACCGACGAGCAGAAGATGGCCGAGTACCGGCAATGGAGCAGCCGCGCCATCGCCGACCACGGCGCCGAGATCCTGGTGCGCGGCGGCGCCCCGGCGGCGCTGGAAGGTGACTGGGCCCCGACCCGCATCGTGGTGCTGAAGTTCGCCGCCGGCCGCGCCGCGGCGCTGGCCTTCTATGACAGCCAGACCTATGCCCAGGCGCGCCGCGTGCGCGAGGGCGCCGGCCGGATGCGCATGATCGTCGTCGACGGTCCCGAGTGAACCAGCCCACCGAATGATCTGCGCAGGTAACCGCCAGCCGGCATGCTGCGCACCGCCCCACCGAATTCTTAGCCTAATGGAGAGTTGAGCAATGAGTGCCATCGTTGACATCGTCGGCCGCGAGATCCTGGACAGCCGCGGCAACCCCACTGTCGAGTGCGACGTCCTGCTGGAAAGCGGCACGCTGGGCCGCGCCGCCGTGCCCTCGGGCGCGTCCACCGGCTCGCGCGAGGCCATCGAGCTGCGCGATGGCGACAAGAGCCGCTACCTGGGCAAGGGCGTACTCAAGGCGGTCAACCACATCAACACCGAGATCTCTGAGGCCGTGCTGGGCCTGGACGCCACCGAGCAGTCCTTCCTGGACAAGACCCTGATCGATCTGGACGGCACCGAGAACAAGAGCCGCCTGGGCGCCAACGCCATGCTGGCGGTCTCGATGGCCGTGGCCCGCGCCGCCGCTGAAGAGAGCGGCCTGCCCCTGTACCGCTACTTCGGCGGCATGGGCGCGGTGCAGCTGCCGGTGCCGATGATGAACGTCATCAACGGCGGCGCCCACGCCAACAACAGCCTGGACCTGCAGGAGTTCATGATCATCCCGGTGGGTGCGCCGAGCTTCCGCGAGTCGCTGCGCTACGGCGCCGAGGTCTTCCATGCGCTCAAGAAGATCATCGACGCCAAAGGCATGAGCACCACCGTGGGTGATGAGGGCGGCTTCGCCCCCAGCCTGCCCAGCCACGAGGCCGCGATCCAGCTGATCCTCGAAGCCATCGACAAGGCGGGCTTCACCGCCGGCACGCAGATCGCCATCGGCCTGGACTGCGCCGCCAGCGAGTTCTACAAGGACGGCAAGTACCACCTGGACGGCGAAGGCCTGCAGCTGACCGCCCCCGAGTGGACCGACATCCTGGCCACCTGGTGCGACAAGTACCCGATCGTCTCGATCGAGGACGGCATGCACGAAGGCGACTGGGACGGCTGGAAGCACCTGACCGAGCGTCTGGGCAAGAAGGTCCAGCTGGTCGGCGACGACCTGTTCGTCACCAACACCAGGATCCTGAAGCAGGGCATCGACCAGGGCATCGCCAACTCGATCCTCATCAAGATCAACCAGATCGGCACGCTCAGCGAAACCTTCGCCGCGATCGAGATGGCCAAGCGCGCCGGCTACACCGCCGTGGTGTCGCACCGCTCGGGCGAGACCGAGGACTCCACGATCGCTGACATCGCAGTGGGACTGAACGCCGGCCAGATCAAGACCGGCTCGCTGTCGCGCTCGGACCGCATGGCCAAGTACAACCAGCTGCTGCGCATCGAGGAAGACCTGGGCGACGTCGCGGTCTATCCGGGCCGCGCCGCGTTCTACAACCTGAAGTAAGCGGCAGTCAGCGGCACAATCGCTGCCCATGCGACTCATCCCCTTCGTCCTGGCCGCGCTGCTGGTGCTGGTGCAGGCGGAGCTTTGGTTCGGCAAGGGCGGCATTCCGCATGTGATGACGCTGCAGACCGAGTTGTCAACCCAACTGGCCGCCAACGACGCCCTGCGCGCCCGCAATGAGCGCACCCAGGCCGAGGTCGCCGACCTCAAGGAAGGCCTGGAGATGGTCGAGGAGAAGGCCCGGCGCGAGCTGGGCATGGTCCGCCCCGACGAGACCCTGGTGGTGGTCTCCGGCGCCCGCCGCTGAGTCCGCGCGTCCCGTGGAACTGTTGCAGGCCGCCGAGCCATTGCTGGCCCCGGTGTTCGAGCTGGCCGGCACGCCGGTCAGTCGCGCCGAACTGCTCGGCACCGTACTGTCGCTGGCCATGGTGCTGCTGAACATGCGTGTGCACCCCGCGGCCTGGCCGCTGGCCATCGCCAGCTCGTTGCTCTATGCCTTGCTGTTTGCCAGCTCGAAGCTGTACGGTGAGGCGGCGTTGCAGCTGTTCTTCGTGGGCATGGCGAGCTGGGGCTGGTGGTGCTGGCTGCGTGGCACAGGTCAGGACGGCACGCCACTGCGCGTGCACCGGCTGAGCACCGCTCAGCGCTGGCGCATCGCCGCGGCCACCCTGCTGGCCTGGCCGGCGCTGGCCGGCCTGCTGATCGGCATCACCGACAGCACCACGCCCTGGCTCGACGCCCTGCCCACCGTGGGCAGCATCGCCGGCACATTGCTGCTGGGCCGCAAGGCGCTCGAAAACTGGCCGGTCTGGGTCATGGTCAACCTCGTCAGCGTGGCGCTGTTCGCCAGCAAGGCGCTCTGGCTGACCACTGCGCTGTACGCCCTCTTCGCGCTGATGGCCGTGACCGGCTGGCGCGCCTGGCTGCAGCTGGAGCGTCGCGATGCCCTGGCCTGAGCCAGCGCACGGCGCGGTCCTGCTGGCCATCGTCGGCGCCGAGAGCACCGGCAAGAGCACGCTGGCAGCTGCACTGGCACGGCGCCTGGTGGAGGACACCGGCCTGGCCTGCACGCATGTGCCCGAGGTGCTGCGTGAGTGGTGCGACCGCGAGGGCCGCACGCCACGCCAGGACGAGCAGCATGGCATCGCCGCCGAGCAGGCGCGCCGACTGGCCGAGGCCTGTGCCACCCATGCGGTGGTGGTGGCCGACACCACGCCGCTGATGACCGCGGTCTACCACCGCCAGGTGTTTGGTGACGACACGCTGGACACCGCAGCCCAGGCCTGGCAGAAACACTGCGCACTGACGCTGCTGACCGCGCTGGACCTGCCCTGGCAGGCCGACGGGCTGCAGCGCGACGGCCCGCAGGTGCGTGGCCCGGTGGACGCGC
>JAFLDI010000427.1 GCA_017302485.1 Burkholderiales bacterium
GCCAGCGGGCCGAGGCGGCCAATTCGCAGTCCTGCTTGTCCTGGCCGTCCTGGGGCTGCACGAATTCCGGCGGCAACGGGATGGCGTTCGCCTGGCCGGCGGCGACGGCGACGACGCCCAGGCCCTGATCGAGCGACAGCTGGCTCATGCCGACAAGGCCCTGGGCCAGCGCGGCCGCGCCACGGCAGCTCGGCCGACCGTGACCCGCTGGGACCTGTCGCTGTTGAACATCGACAGCCGCTTCGCGCTGCCATCCATCATCGAGGCCTTGCGGCGTCGCGGCCACGGCACGCTGTGCTTCCATGGGCCGCCAGGCACCGGCAAGACGGCGCTGGCCGAACACATCGCCGACGCGCTGGGCCGGCCGCTGATGGTGCGCCAGGCCTCGGACCTGGTCAGCAAGTTCGTCGGCGAGACCGAGCAGGCCCTGGCCCGCATGTTCCAGGACGCCCTGGCCGAGCAGGCGGTGCTGCTGCTCGACGAGGCCGACAGCTTCCTGCGCAGCCGTCGCCTGGCCGAGCGCCACTACGAGGTGACCGAGGTCAACGAAATGCTGCAGGGCATGGAGCGCCACGCCGGCCTGTTCATCTGTACCACCAATCTGTTCGAGGAACTGGACGAGGCGGCGTTGCGGCGCTTCACCTTCAAGATCCAGTTCAAGCCACTGAGCAGCGAGCAGCGGCTGCGCATGTTCGACATCGAGGCGATGGCCGGCTGCCCCGAGGGGCTCGACGCCGACCAGCGCGACCGCCTGGCGGCGCTGGAGCATCTCACCCCCGGTGACTTCGCGGCTGTGCAGCGTCAGGCCGAGCTGCTGGGCCAGGCGCTGACGCCCGACGAATTCCTGAGTCAACTGGAGGGAGAACACCGGCTCAAGCCCGGCGTGCGCCAGCAGCGCCGCATGGGTTTCTAGGGCCCGCAACGCCCCACGGCCCGCTGTCGACCGGGGCCGCACTGTGCCCTGCACGGCGCATTGAACGTGCGCCCGTCACGATTGAGGGGTTCAGTTGCTTGCGGGAAATCCGATAGCAGGGGATAAACCTCCCCAGTGATGGACTCCCACCAGACCCTTCTTCCCTTCGCCAGCGGCGTGGCCAGCGTGTGTGCCTCGCTGATCGGCATCCTGTGCTTCGCCCTCATCGGCCACGCCGATGAACGGCTGCGCGCCGGCCGCCAACCTGGCACCCCGGGCTGGTTGGCCGCCTTGTCGCTGGCCGGCGGCAGCGGTCTGTGGGCCATGCTGTGCGTGGCCCTGGCCGGCATGGGTCTGCCCTGGGAGCTGCAATTCCGCCCGCCGCTGCTGGCGGCCAGCTGGGGCGTGGCGATCATCGGCATGGCCGGGGCGCTGACGCTGTCGCTGCTGTGGCCGCAGCGGCCCTGGCTGCGGGTGCCGGCCCAGGCGGCCGTGCTGGGCGGCGTGTGGCAACTGGTGGCCATGGTGGCCTCCAACGCCCTGGTCTGGCCCGCCCAGCATCTGATGCTGCAGAGCCAGGCCGCCGCGGTGGGCGCCATCATGCTGGGCGCACTGCTGGGCCTGGGCGGCCTGGGCCACCCCCGACTGAGCCAGGTGGCCCGGGTCACGGTCCGCCTGTGGGTGGGCGCCCTGGCCTTTGGCCTGCTCAGCGGGCTGGCCGTGGAGCTGAACGTCAGTGCCCTGGTTTTCACGGCGCCGCCGCCAGGCCCGCGCGGCGATGGTGCGGACCCCGGTGTGGTCTGGCTGCTGTGCGGCGCAGCCACCGGCCTGCTGGTGCTGGGCGTGTTCGGCGTGCTGGCCGACGCCGGCTCACGTCGACGGCAGGCCAGTCTGCGGGCCTCGCTGAACGTGGCCCAGGAGCGCCTGCGCGAGCAGGCCCTGTCCGATCCGCTGACCCGCCTGCCCAACCGCGCGCTGTTCGAGGAACGGCTGGCCCAGCAACTCGATCAGGTCCCGGCGGGCGAGCGCGAGTCGCTGGCCGTGTTGTTCATCGACCTGGACGGATTCCAGCCGGTCAACGACTCCTTCGGCCACGCCGCCGGCGACTCGGTGCTGGCCGAGGTGGGCGAGCGCCTGCGCGGCCTGGTCGAACCGCAGGACCTGGCCGCCCGCGTCGGCGGTGACGAGTTCCTGCTGCTCCTGCAGCTCGACGGCGACGCCAGCCGGGGCCCGCGCGTGGCACAGGCGGTGCTCAAGGCCATCTCGCGCCCCTACCGGCTGCCCAACCTGGTCGAGGTCAACCTGTCCTGCTCGATCGGCATCGTCACCTATCCGGCCCATGGACCGGGCGGGAAGCTGATCGCCAATGCCGACGCCGCGATGTACGCGGCCAAGCGCGCCGGAGGCTCCTCGTTCGCGGTCTTCGCGCCCAGCATGGACCAGGACGCCCGGCTGCAGCTGGAGCTGCAGCACGACCTGCGCACCGCCATCGAGCGCCACGAACTGGAGCTGTACTACCAGCCCAAGGTGCATGCGCTGTCGGGCCAGATCACCGGCGCCGAGGCCCTGGTGCGCTGGAACCACCCCACGCGCGGCATGATTTCCCCGGCGGTGTTCATCCCGGTGGCCGAGCGTTTCGCGTTGATCAGCGCCTTGGGCTACTGGGTGATCGAGGACGCCTGCCGCCAGGTGCGCGAGTGGCTGGACCAGGGCCTGCGCATGCGCGTGGCGGTCAACCTGAGCATGCAGCAGCTGCGCCAGGACGATCTGGTACCGCGCATCCGCGCCGCGCTCGAGCGCTACCGGATCGAGCCCTCGCTGCTGACCTTCGAGATCACCGAGTCGGTGGCCATGGAGGACACCACGATGCGCGCCTTCGGCGCACTGGCCGGCGTGGGCGTGTCATTGTCGATCGACGACTTCGGCACCGCCTATTCCAACTTCGCCGCGCTGCGCAAGCTGCCGGCCAAGCAGTTGAAGATCGACCGCAGCCTGTTCACCGACATTGACGAGAGCGGCGACGCCCTCGCCGTGGTCGACGCCATGATCAAGATGGCCCACGCGCTGGGCCTGAAGGTGGTCGCCGAGGGCGTGGAAACCGAGCGCCAGCGCGACCTGCTGCTGGCCCTGCACTGCGACGAGTTCCAGGGCTATCTCTACGGTCGGCCGATGCCTGCGACGATGCTGTCGCTGTGGGCGCTGGGCGAAGGCGAGACTCACCCGGTGGACTTCCGCGCCTCCCTCTACGACCCTCGCGTTCTCATCAACTGAAGCCCCCAGGCTAGCCGCTGCGCGGCGTCGCCACCCCCCAAGGGGGCTCCGCCCGCCTTGGGGCGGCCCGGCGGCGGGCGGTC
>JAFLDI010000428.1 GCA_017302485.1 Burkholderiales bacterium
CCCAGCCGCCCTGGCGCGAGCGCGTGGTGCGCTTCAAGCGCGAGCTCGAAGAGGTGTTGGAGCATTCACCGCACCGGCGCAGCCACCGCGCTTTTCAGGCGCTGGAGGCCTGGCGCACCGGCACGCGGCGTGGGGCTGCGGAAGCGGCCATGGCGCCACCTCCGGCCCAGCCCCCACTGCGCGGCGAAGACCGCTATCCCTTCGACCCCTTGCTGGCCCGCGCCGGCATGCCAGGCGGCGTACGCCGGCGACTGCTCGGCACGGACCTGACCCAGCTCGTGCAGCAGCGCCGTACGAACTACGCGTGGCTGGCCCAAGGCTTGGCAGCGACGGACCTGCTGCACCCCCTGCGACCGCAGTTGGACACCGCCACCTGCCCCTGGGTATTCCCCTTGCGCGTGGCGCAGCGCGACCGCTTCGACCGTGGCTGGCGCGCCCAGGGCGTGGCGCTGCACACCTTCGGCATCTGGCTGCACTCGGCGCTCCAGCAGGCCGATACCGCCACGCGCGCCGACGCCGAGCAACTCGCCGCCGAGTTGCTTTGCCTCTCGGTTCATCAAGGCCTGACGCGCGCCGACATGGAGCGCGCTGTAGAGGTGGTCGGTCGCCATGCCGCACCAGGACATCCGTCATGAACCCGACCGTCACCTGCCTGCGACGAAGCGCTGAGTTCGCGGCCCTGGCCGGCGAATGGGATGCCCTGGTGCGCGAGGACGCGCGGGGCTTCGGCGGCCTGGACGCCACCGCCGGCACGGTCTGGTTCGAGGCCTTGTGTGAGTCCTTTGCACAGTCGGCCGATGCCATCGTGTTGGTGGCTCGCAACGAAGCCGGGCGACTGCTCGGCCTGCTTCCGCTGGTGCCCCTTTCAAAGGGTCGGCTGGGGGTGAGCTTTGGCCTGCCGAGCGAACTGCACGGCGGGCGCTGCGCCCCCTTGCTGACGCAAGATGGCGCCGACCAGGTGCTGATGCAGTTGCTGCTCGCCGCACGGCGGCAATTGCCAGCCTGGACGAAGCTGCAGTTCACGCTGCCCGACGGCGAGCCGCTGGAGCGCTTGCAAGCCGTCCGCCTCCGCCTGGGCTGGCGGGGCCAGGAAACGGACGCCGGCGAGACCGCAGGCTTCGTGTTGCCCGCCGACGTGGCCGAGCTGCAGACCTCGATTCCCGCCAAGATGCGCCAGAACCTGCGCACGGCGGCGAACAAGCTGGCCAAGCAGCAACTTGACTTCGAGGTGCGGGAGTTCAGCCAGGAGTCGCAAGCTGCTGAGTTGCTGGAGACCGTGCTGACCATCGAGCGGGGCAGCTGGAAGCACGAGGCCGGCAGCGCCATCACCTGCCAGCCGCAGCAGCAAGCCTTCTACCGCGCCCTTTTCCCGCGCGCGCTGCGCGCCGGGCAGCTGCTGGGTCTCACGCTGGTGCTTCAGGGGCAGGCAATCGCCTACGTCGTCGGCATGGTGCGCGACGGCGTGTTCTGCTGCCTCAAGCACAGCCAGCTGCAGAGCCAGGACGCGCTCAGCCCGAGCAGCCTGCTGATGCAGGAGCTGCTGCACATGCTCGTCCAGCGCGGCGTGCGACGCTTCGACTGGATGGGCCTTCTGGAGGCGCACAAGCTGCGCTGGTCGGTGGACAACCTGATCTACAGACGCCGCACGCTATGGATTTACAGCCCCGGCTGGCGAGGACGCGCGCAGGCGCTGATCGCGGACCTGCGTGCGGCACGCAGGCGCCGCCAGGCCGACGCGTGGTCTGGTTCGGGCCTGCCGAGCCAGTCCGAGGCGATGAGCTGCGAGGTGCTGGGAGCGCACGAGGCCCTGAAGCGCTGGAGTGGTAGCTGGAAGCTGCTGGTGAAGGACAGCGCCGACGACCTCATGGGCCTGGACGCGACGGCCTCCACGGCCTGGTTCGAAGCCCTGCTGGCCAGTCGCGCCCAGGCGCGCGAGAGTCGCGTGGTGACACTGCTGCAAGGCGAGCGCCTGCTCGGTCTGATGTCCACCTTCTGCAAGCGCCAGAACCTGCTCGGCCAGCATCTGCGTTGGACCAGCGAGCTCTATGGTGGGCGCACTGGCCTGCGTCTGGTTCAGGCGCAGTTGCCGCTGGCCAAGGCTTTGCTGCGCGGGCTGGATCGGGCCTGGCCAGGCTGGGTCAGCTTGCAGTGCACGGTGCTGCGCGACGCCCCGTCCAGCCGCCTGCTGCGCCAGGCAGCCGCTGACCTGGGGCTGCAGGTGCAGCGCGACGCCATACCGCCCACACCCTATGTGCACTTGAAGGAAAGCCCCGAGAAGTTCCGCGAGGGGGTTTCGCGCAGCCTGCTGCGCAATCTGCGCGCCTCGCTGCGTGCGGCCGAGGCCAAGGGGCGGCTGAGCTGGCGCGAGTACACCGAGCCCACTCAGGCCGACGAGCTCCTGGCCATGATGCTGGAGGTGGAGCGGAACTCCTGGAAGCACGAGGCCGGCAGCTCGGTGTCCACGCACCCGGAACAAGAGGCCTTCTACCGTGCGCTGCTTCCGGCCTCTATGGCGCTGGGCCAGCTCTACGCGCTGGGCCTGTTCCTGGACGACACGCCCATCTCCTACCAACTTGGCGTGCAGCGAGACAGCGTGTATTCGTGCCTGAAGAACAGCATGCACCAGGGCTTCGGCGAGCTGCGGCCCAGCTACCTGCTGAAGCTGGAGCTGTTCGACCGCCTGCGCGCGCGCGGCGTGCGCACGGTGGATCTGATGGGTGTGGTGGAACCGCACAAGATGGTCTGGGCCAGCCCGACCCCCTTGTACGAACGCGAACTGCTGACGCTCTATCGTGACAACTGGGCCGGCCGCCTGCTGATGCGCTGGCGCCGCCTGCGCGTCTGGCTCGCCGCAAAGCGCCGCCCGGCACCCTCCTCTTCCGAAGCCGCCGCATGACCCGTCGCATCCTGCTCATCGCCTTCCACTTCCCGCCCATCAAGGTCAGCAGCGGCTTGGAGCGCACCTTGGCCCTGACCCGACACCTGGGCGCCCATGGCTGGGAGCCGCTGGTGTTGTCGGCCTCGCCCAAGGCTTACCCGGGCGTGAGCGACGAGCGCATGGGCCAGATTCCGGCCGGCACCGTGGTGCGTCGCCCCTTCGCCCGCGACGCCAGCCGCAGCCTGGCGATTGCCGGCCGCTACCCGCGCTTTGTCACCCTACCCGACCGCTGGGCCAGTTGGTTGCTCGGTGCCGTGCCCGCCGGGCTGTCGATGATCCGCGAGTTCAAGCCCGAGCTCATCTGGAGCACCTACCCGATTGCCAGC
>JAFLDI010000429.1 GCA_017302485.1 Burkholderiales bacterium
GCGAGCAGCGTCCCGAGGCGCTGGCGGCGCTGCTGCCGCCCACGCCGCCGCAGGCCTTGCAGGCCTGGCCGGTCGACCGGGCGGTGGGGCGAGCCGGCCATGAGGGTGAAGCGCTCACGGCGCCGCTGGGTGGGGATCCGCCCGGCCTGGTGTGAGGTCCAGCGGCCGATTCACCCCGCATTTCACCGCGCTGTCGACGCCGCGGCGCCCTTAGTCTCCGGTCCACAGCCTCCGACATTGCAGGAGTCGCCCGGAGAACAACATGCCCCTTGAGCTTGCCCGCCGATTCGCCGCCGCGCTGCGCCCGCCCGCCACCGTCTCGACCTGCTGGGCCGACACCCAGCCCATGGGTCTGGCCTTCGAGTCGCCACCACGTCCGCGCCCTTTCCGTCAGGTGTTGGCGGGCCTGCAGGTGGACGAGTGCGGTGACGAGGCCTTGTTCGCGCGGTACTTTGGTGAGCCCCGGCCGCCCTCGCTCAATCCGGGTCGTTGAGATAGACCAGGCCCACCACCAGGCTGGCCGAGGTGCGCTGCAGCGTCAGTGGACTGGCGGCAGCCGGTCCCAGCAGGTGCGTCACAGTGACCAACCCCCCCAGCCGCCAATGCCGGTGCGCCCGCCATGTCAGTCCGGTCCCTGCGTGCAGGTCAGTCAACCCCGCGCTCGGCCGGTAGGCCGGGAGCCCGGCGGCCGTGGCGGAGTCGGCTGGCACGCCGTGGTGGCTGCGCAGGTAGGTGGTGTCCGCGGCAGCGACGCCGATGCCCTGCGTCCAGCGCAGCGTGGGCGACAGGCTGACCCGACGCGACAGATCGACCGAGAGCGTCATCCCGCCGCGGCGGCCCAGCAGGTCGCCCGTCAGCGAAGCGCTCAGGGCGCGCTGGTCATCGGCCTCGCCGTCCAGCGCATAGCGGCCGTACAGCCGAGCACGCAAGGTGTCGCGCAGCGCCGGCAACGCGGCCAGGCGGGGGTCATCATCGGCAGAGCGACCCTTGTCGTAGCGCAGCGCCAGACCGGAACTCCAGCGCGACGACTCCACCAGCGACAGGCTGGCACCGGGAGCCCGGCTGCCGTCGCTCGGACCCTCGATCAGGCTGGCCTGGGACGAGGTCAGCCGAAACCGGCCCCAGCGCAGTCCGATCACCGGCCGGGACGACACATCGTGCGTGTCCGAGCCGGCATAGCTGGGCTTCCAGGCCGTGGCCAGACCGATCTGGTAGCGCAGCGTGCCCGAGTCCTCGGCCGCCTGGAGGGTCGGTGCCAGCAGGCAGGCCAGTGCGGCCAGAGCCAGGTGCGGCCGGCGCTTGCGCAGAGGTGTGAGGGTGGGCATGGCCCGCCATCCTAGTGCCAGTGGATTGACGATTTCTGAAGAGGGCTGTCCAGGCTGACAGTGCCATACTTCCGGACACACCCGCGGCCATGGCGAGTCGCGGCGCGCGACATAGGAGACCACGCAATGCAAGTCGGCATTTGGCGGTCTGCAGGCCGGCGCCTGAAGAGGCGGTCGACGGGCGTCCTGGCCCGCGGTCTGGCGGCGCTGCTCGCCGCCCTGGCCCTGCCGCTGGCCGCCCAGCCCGGGCCCACCACGCTGCGGGTGGTGGGTGGGTTGGCGGGCGTGAACCAGTATTCCCGTCACGAGGAGCCCTTCTGGGCCCAGGAGCTGCCCCGCCTGAGCGACGGGCGCCTGCGGGCCGACATCGTGCCCTTTGACCGCGCCGGCATCCGCGGCCCCGACATGCTGCGCCTGATGCAGTTGGGTGTGGTCAGCTTTGGCACCGTGCTGGTCAGCCAGGCCATGGGCCAGGACCCGTTGATCGGCGCAGTCGACCTGGCCGGCCTCAACCCGGACATCGGCAGCCTGCGGCGTCATCTGGCGGCCTTCCGGCCGCTGCTGGCCGAGCGACTGCGCGAGCGCCATGGCATCGAACTGCTCGCGGTCTACACCTACCCGGCCCAGATGGTCTTCTGCAACCGCCCGCTGGGCGGTCTGGCCGATCTGGCCGGCCGCAAGGTGCGCACCTCCAGCCCCACCCAGGCTGACTGGGTCGAGGCGCTGGGTGGCACGCCGGTCACCACACCGTTTGCCGAGGTGGTGCAGCAGATGCGCAGCGGCGGCCTGGACTGTGCCATCACCGGCAGCATGTCGGGCAACACCATCGGCCTGCACGAGGTCACCACCCATATCCACACCCTGCCGATCACCTGGGGGCTGTCGATCTTCGGGGCCAACCGCGGGGCCTGGCTGGCCCTGCCGGCCGACTTGCGGGCCTTGCTGAACCGCGAGCTGGCCCGGCTGGAGCACGGCATCTGGCAGGAGTCGGACCATGAAACCGGAGAAGGCCTGGCCTGCAACATCGGCGCCCAGGCCTGCGTGGGCGGGCGCAAGGGTCGCATGACCGAGGTGCGCGCCACCCCGGCGGATGTGCGTCGGCAGCGAGAGATCTTCGCCGGCACCATCCTGACGCGCTGGCTGCAACGCTGCGGCGACGGCTGCAGCGAGGCGTGGAACCGCACGCTCGGGCCCATCAGCGGAACCCAGGCGCCGCGCTGACCGTGACACCGGTGACTGCTGCAGCCGATGGCCAGGCGGAGCCCCGCCGCACGCGCCGGGCCGTGGGCTTGATGACCGGTGTGCTCCTGACGCTGGTGGCGGTGGTGACCCTCTGGCTGCTGCACAGCCTGCGCGAAGAGGCCTTGCGCGAAGCGCGCGACGCGGTCGAGCGGCAGGTGGCCGGCGCCGAGGCCGCGCTCAATCGAAGCCTGCTGGGCCTCGACTTGCTGTTGGCCGGTCAGGACAGCACGCTGCAGCCGGCCTGGAGCGCCCGCGGCCTGGATGAGGCCCAGGCACGACAGCTGTTGCATGCGACCATGCGCCAGAACCTGGCGCTGCGCGATCTGGCGCTGGTCGATGAGATGGCTGAACGCGGCACGGTGCTGGAGGTTTGCCCCGGATCGAACGTGACGCTGGGCATCTACCCCGATTTCCGCCGCCATCCGATTGCCGAACTGGACCGGCGGGGGGTGAAGGTGACGATTTCCACCGACGATCCGCCCTTCTTCCACACCACCATGGCGCGGGAGTATGAGGAACTGAACCGCGCCTTCGACTGGGATGAGGGGCAGTTCCTGCGGCTGGCGCGGCAGGCGCTTGACGCGGCATTCTGTGACGCCGATACGAAGGCGAAGATCGCCAAGAAGCTGGAGGCCTGACATGCTGGATCATCTGACCGTCGTTTCCCACCCGCTTGTCGCCCC
>JAFLDI010000043.1 GCA_017302485.1 Burkholderiales bacterium
GAAACAGGTCGCGGTCGGGCCGGGGCGGCACATTCTGGAACAAGGCGTTGCCGACAATGTACTGCGGAATAGCCAGTGCCAGTTCGAGGTGGTTCTGGCTGAGGTGCCAGTCCATGTTGGGCAGTTCGCCGTCAATGAGGGCCATCACGCGCTCGTGGTTGGCGGGCGGATTCACGCCGAAGGTGCTGCGCGTGCGGTACAGCTCGCGCAAAACCTGCTCTTTCGGACGGTCGAGAACTTTCTGAAACTCCTTGCGCAGCGCGATGATTTTCAATTGGTTGGTGCGTTCATCCTTGGTGAAATAGATGCCGTATATTTTTTCCAGCACATCCATCACAAAGCCCTCAGGGCGCAACAGGTAGTCGAGTCGCAAGGCCAGGGCCAGCAGCAGCGCAGCGCAGGCGGTGGCCAGCAGGCCCAGCCGCACATCGAAGGCGTAGATCAGCAGCAGGTACACCGGCATCCATGGCGCGTCCATCAACGCGCCCACGGCGGGCCCGGTCAAGGCCTGGCGCAACACCTGCAACTCGCGGTGGCCGTCGACACCGCCCTCACGCCGCGCCAACGCCCGCCAGCGCTGCTGCAAAAGCCCGGCGGCCAGCCGCTGCTCCAACTGCAGACCCAGCAGCGCCAGCAGTTGCGAGCGGGTGCGGTCGACCCAGCCCAGCAGCAGCAGCGTGACCAGTGCCAGTGCACTGAGCATCAACAGGGTCTCGACGCTGCGCGTGACCAGGACCCGGTCATAGACCTGCAGCATGTACAGCGAGGGCGTCAGCAGGGCCAGGTTGAGCACCCCGCTGAAGCCCATCGCCCAGCCCAGGCCGGGGCGCAGCAGCGCGCCCAGACGGGTCGGCAGCGCCGCGGCCTCAGGCGCCGAGGCCATAGTCGCCCACCACCGTCGTGGCGGTGCCCTGCAGCGTCGCCAGCAACGTCAACTCGCCAGCGCTGACCACCGCATCGGCATCCAGAGCCTTGAAGGCGTACACCGCCGAGGTGTTGCCGTTGTCGACCACGAACAGTGCGCTCTGCCCCACGGTGTAGGCCGAGTTGGCGCTGCCGATCACGGCCGCCGCCTTGGCCGCAGTGATCGCGCCCGAGATGTTGGCTGTGCACACCACCAACTCCGCGCTGGTGGCGAAGCCCCCGGGCGAGTTGATCGTCGTGGCGCCTTCCATCAGCAGGTCGCCGTCGCCAACCGGGATTGCGGCCTGGCTGACGACGAAAAGGTCGCTGCCGCTGACAAAGTCGGCGATGGTGTCCGAGCCCAGCAGGCTGTCGGCGATGAACTGGTCCAGGCCGGTGCCACCATTGAGCTGGTCGCTGCCCGCCCCGCTGGCCAGCGTGTCGTTGCCGGTGCCGCCCTGCAGGTTGTCGATGCCATCGCCGCCCGAGAGGCTGTCATTGTCGGCGTCGCCCAGCAGTGAGTCATCGCCGTTGCCACCCAGCAAGGTGTCGTTGCCAGTGCCACCTGTAAGGCCATCGCTGCCGTCACCGGCGTCGAGCCGGTCGTTGCCGGTGTTGCCATCCAAGGTGTCGCCATCGTTGCCCACCCCCCCCAGCAGGGTGTCATCGCCCTGCCCGCCGTACAGGGTGTCGACACCGGTGCCGCCGTCCAGGCTGTCGTTTCCAGTGCCGCCGTCGATGAAGTCATTCGCGTTGGCGGTGGCGTTGCCGACCTGGTCGTTGCCACTGCCCAGCTGCAGGTACAGGCGCTCAATGCCCGACAAGGTGTTGCCGTTGACCACCTGCGTGAGGGCCGCGTCATTGGTCCAGACGATGGCGCTGGTGGTGCCGGACCAGTCAGCCTGGAGCTGGTCGGTGCCGGCGCCGCCGTTCAGGGTGTCCGCCGCAGCGGCCCCGCTTCCCCATTCATCGACCAGCTTATCGTCACCGTCGCCACCTGAGACGCTGTCGCTCCCCGCCCCGCCGTCAAGATAGTCGGCGTCATTCGTCGCGCCGCCCTGCAACGTGTCATCACCATCGCCACCGAACAGGTTGTCGCTTCCCCCTGCGCCGTCGAGGCTGTCGTTGCCTGCCTCGCCGATCAGATCATCACGATCGTTGCCCAGGCCGCCCAGCAAAGTGTCCTGACCCTCGCCGCCGTTGAGAGCGTCGAAGCCGCTGCCGCCGTCCATCCAGTCGTTGCCCGCACCACCGTACAGGCTGTCCCCTTCATTCCCGATGCCACCGATCAGTGTGTCGTCGCCGTCGCCACCGTCCAGTTGATCTTCGCCCGAACCACCATCAAGGCTGTCGTTACCAGCTTCGCCCCAGACTCGATCATCAGCTCCGTTGACGCTGCTGCTGACAGAATCGGCGCCGCTGCCTAGGTAGATGTACAGTCGCTCGACGCCGCTGATGGTGTTGCCATTGACCAATTGCGTGCTGACGCCGTCGTTGACCCAGACGATGGCACTGGCCGTGCTGGACCAATCCGCCTCAAGGACATCTCTACCACTGCCGCCCTCAAGCGTGTCGGCCTCGGCTGCTCCGCCGTACCACTCGTCGATCAGCGTGTCGTCACCGCCGCCAGCGACGAGGCTGTCGTTGCCCTCGCCTCCGTCCAGTTGGTCGCCATCGTTGTCTGTACCGCCGAGTAGCGTGTCATTGCCCTGGTCGCCATTGATCGATGCACCGCCGGCGCCAGCTGCCAGCCAGTCGTTGCCTGCGCCACCATAGAGCTGGTCATAACCCCCGGCGCCATCCAGGCTGTCGTCCCCCTCGCCGCCACTCAGCCAGTCGCCATCGTTGCCCGTTCCGCCGAGCAGCGTGTCATTGCCTTGTTCTCCGTAGAGGTCATCGGCCCCCGCGCCGCCGTCGAGACTGTCGTTCCCGCCACCGCCGTGAAGGTTGTCGGTGTCGGCGCCGGTGCCGCCCAGCAGCGTGTCATTGCCGTCCTCTCCGTCCAGGTAGTCCACCCCGTTGCCGCCATCGATCTGATCGTCGCCCTGGTCGCCGTACAACTGGTCGCCACCGTCCAGACCGGCCAACAGGTTCGCTGCGACGTTACCGCGCAGCACATTGGCCTGGGTGTTCCCGTTCCCGTTGATCGCCGCACTGCCGATCAGGGTCAGGTCCTCGACATTCAGTGCCAGCGTGTGGCTGACCCACGACTGCACCAGATCGACGCCGGCACTCGCGGCCTCGACCACGCTGTCAGCGGCATCGTCCACCACATAGACATCTGCGCCAGTGCCCCCCACCAGCGTGTCGACACCGGCGCCGCCATCCAGCGTGTCGTTGCCGTTCAGGCTAGTCAAGGTGTTGGCGCCGGCATTGCCGACCAGCAGGTTGTCCACGTTGTTGCCGGTGCCATCGATGGCTGACGTGCCCAGCAGGCTGAGGTTCTCAAGCGTGCTGGCCAGCGTGTAGGTCAGGCTGCTGCGCACGGTGTCGGTGCCCTGGCCGGCCGTCTCGGTGACGACATCGCCCGCGTCGTCCACCACATAGCTGTCATTGCCCTGGCCACCCACCATTGTGTCGGCGCCAGCGCCACCGTCCAGGGTGTCGCCGCCGATCAGGCCGGTGAGGGTGTTGGCACCGTCGTTGCCGATGATCAGGTTGTCGCTGCTGTTGCCGGTGCCATTGAGATTGGCACTGCCGGTCAGCGTCAGGTGCTCCAGCTCGGCGGACAACGTGGTGGTCAGCGAGGTGATCAGCGTGTCGATGCCATTGCCCGCGTTCTCGTTGACCACATCATCAGCCGAGTCGACAACGAAAGTGTCGTCGCCGTTGCCACCGTTGAGCGTATCGGCGCCGCCGTTGCCTACCAGCGTGTCGTTGCCACCCAGGCCTGCCAGCACATTGTTGCCGCTGTTGCCAGTGATCAGGTTGTTCAGCGTGTTGCCAGTGCCGCTGAGATTGGCCGTTCCCAGCAGCGAGAGATTTTCCAGTTCGTCCGCACTGAGGGTCAACGTGATGGTCGTTTGTACGGTATCGATGCCGCCGCCAATCTGCTCGCTGATGACATCGCCCAGGCCGTCGACCACATAGGTGTCATTGCCCTGACCGCCAGCCATGGTGTCGGCACCGCCCAGGCCGTCCAGCAGATTGGCGCCGGCGTTGCCGGTGAGCTGGTTGGCCGTGGCATTGCCGGTGCCGTTCAGGTCGGCGCTGCCCGTCAGCACCAGATGCTCCAGATCGCTGCCCAGCACGTAGCTGATGCCAGCGCGCACGGTGTCGGTGCCGGCGCCCGCACCCTCGGTCACGACATCGCCTGCGTCGTCGACGACATAGCTGTCGTTGCCGGCGCCGCCGATCATCGTGTCGGCGCCTGCGCCGCCGTCGAGCTGGTTGGCACCGCTGTTGCCGCTCAGTTGGTTGGCACCGGCATTGCCGGTGCCGTCGAGGTCGGCGCCGCCGGTCAGCACCAGGTTCTCCAACTCGGCGCCCAGCGAGTAGCTCAGGCCGGCACGTACGGTGTCACTGCCTTCGCCGGTGGCCTCGACAACGCTGTCGCCAGCCTGGTCGACCAGGTAGGTGTCATTGCCGGCGCCGCCTGCCATCGTGTCGGCACCTGCCGCACCATCCAGCAGGTTGGCGCCAGCATTGCCGCTGAGCTGGTTGGCGCCGGCGTTGCCGGTGCCGTCGAGGTCGGCCGTGCCTGTCAGTACCAGGTGCTCCAGTTCGGTGCCCAGCACATAGCTGAAGCCGGCACGCACGGTGTCACTGCCCTCGCCGGCCGCTTCGACCACCACATCGCCCGACTGGTCGACCACATAGGTGTCGTCGCCGGCGCCGCCGGTCAGGGTGTCGGCACCCGCGCCGCCATCGAGCAGGTTGTTGCCGAGGTTGCCTCTCAGCTGGTTGGCCAGAGCGTTGCCGCTGCCGCTGAGGTCGGCGTTGCCGGTCAGCACCAGATGCTCCAGCTCGGCGCCCAGCGCATGGCTGATGCCGGCATGCACGGTGTCGCTGCCCTCGCCGGCAGCTTCAAGCACCAGGTCGCCGGCATCGTCGACCACATAGGTGTCATTGCCGGCGCCGCCTTCCATCGTATCCCCACCGGTGCCACCGTCGATCAGGTTGGCACCGCTGTTGCCGGTCAGGTGGTTGGCGCCAGCGTTGCCGGTACCGCTCAGGTCGGCGGCGCCGGTGAGCACCAGGCGCTCCAGCTCGGCCCCCAGCGTGTAGCTGATGCCGGCGTGCACGGTATCGCTGCCCTCGCCCGCAACTTCAACCACCACATCACCGGCCTGGTCCACTTCATAGGTATCGTCGCCAGCACCACCGGCCATGGTGTCGGCACCCGCGCCGCCATCGAGCCCGTTGGCACCGCTGTTGCCGGTCAACTGGTTGGCGCTGGCGTTGCCGGTTCCGCTCAGATTGGCACTGCCGGTCAGCACCAGGTGCTCCAGGTCGGCTCCCAGCGTGTAGCTGATGCCAGCGCGCACGGTGTCACTGCCTTCGCCCGCGGCTTCGACCACCACGTCGCCAGCCTGGTCGACCACATAGGTGTCGTTGCCTGCGCCGCCGGCCATCGTGTCGGCACCTGCAGCGCCGTCCAGCAGGTTGTTGCCGGCATTGCCGCTCAATTGGTTGGCCAGCGCATTGCCGGTGGCGCTGAGGTCGGCGCCGCCGGTCAACACCAGATGCTCCAGCTCGGCGCCCAGCGCATAGCTGATGCCGGCGCGCACGGTGTCGCTGCCCTCGCCCGCCGCTTCAACCACCACGTCGCCAGCCTGATCGACTTCGTAGCTGTCGTCGCCTGCGCCACCCACCATGGTGTCGGCGCCAACGCCGCCGTCGAGATGGTTGGCACCGCTGTTGCCGGTCAGTTGGTTGGCGGCCGCGTTGCCAACGCCGTCGATGTTGGCGGTGCCGGTCAGCACCAGGTGCTCCAGCTCGGCACCCAGCACGTAGCTGATGCCGGCGCGAACGGTGTCGCTGCCCTCGCCGTTGACTTCGATCACCACATCGCCGGCCTCGTCAACGACATAGGTGTCGTCGCCGGCACCGCCGGCCATGGTGTCGGCACCGACGCCGCCATCGAGCAGGTTGTTGCCGGCGTTGCCGCTGAGCTGGTTGGCCAGCGCATTGCCGCTGCCGTTGATGTGGGCACCGCCCGTCAGCACCAGTTGCTCCAGCTCGCTGCCCAGAGTGAACGAGACCGACGAACGCACCGTATCGATGCCCTCACCAGCCAGCTCCGCAACGGTATCGCCGGCATGATCCACGACATAGGTGTCGTTGCCCGCACCACCCGCCATGGCGTCGGTGCCGGCCTGTCCATCCAGCGTGTTGTCGCCGGAGTTGCCCGTCAGCGTGTTGTTCTGGACGTTGCCGATACCGTTGAGGTGATCGGCGCCCGACAGCACCAGTTTCTCAAGGTTGGCACCCAAAGTCGTGCTGATCAGCGCGACCACGGTGTCGTTGCCCTCTCCGGCCAGCTCGGTCACCACGTCGCCCACCTGGTCGACCAGGTAGGTGTCGTTGCCCACTCCCCCCAGCAGCGTGTCGGCACCTTCGCCGCCATCCAGGGTGTCATTGCCCTCCAGTCCGCTGAGCTGGTTGGCAATGCGGTTGCCGGTGATCTCGTTGTTCACCGCGTTGCCGGTGCCGGTGGTGGCCTTGCCACCCTGCAGCACCAGGTTCTCGAACTCGGCCGCCAAGGTGAAGTTGATGCTGCTGCGAACCGTGTCCTTGCCCGCGCCCGCGGCCTCGACCAGCACGTCACCAACGTTGTCCACCGTGTACTCGTCATTGCCCAGACCGCCGCCCATGGTGTCCGCGCCGACACCGCCATCGAGCAGGTTGTTGTTGTCGTTGCCGGTGATCAGGTTGTCCTGCACGTTGCCGGTGCCGCGCACCGCCTTGCCCACCAGGGTGAGTTGCTCGACGTTGTCGGCCAGCACATAGCTGCGGGCGGTGGAGACGACGCTGTCATAGCCCTCGCCGCTGATTTCCACCACGGTGTCGGAGGTGTTGTCGACGTAGTAGGTGTCGTCGCCCATGCCCCCGGTCATCGTGTCCTTGCCCTTGCCGCCGTCGATCGTGTCGTTGCCGGCGGTGCCAAACAGCAGGTTGTCCTGCTTGTCACCAACGATCAGGTCCAGCGGTTCAGCCCTCGACTCAGAGACCTGCACCACTGTGGGCCCCGACCACCATGGGTGGACTGCCGGGCCAGTTGCACCGCTCCTGACCAGCGCGTTCGCCGTCAAAACCAGTTCAAAACCCTGACCGGCGTCACCATCCAGCCCATGCACAGCCACTCTCTTCGCCATGATCGTCCTCCAAGCCGTTCTTCATGCATGCGGCCCATCGCTTGAGGGCCCCCTTGGCGCGCGATCAAGCCAAACTGGCTGGTCGCGTGTCGGCGCCGATTGCAATCAGCGTCGGTGACACGCTCATGTCAGTAGCCGTGGCGCGCCCAAGTGAGGCTTGTAGCGAGTTCTGGAGGGCGATAGAAGGTCAGGCGTGCGGCCACGTCCATCAGACTATGGACGCAGTGTCCCGACCTTCATCAGTCTGGATGAGCCGTGCACCTGGGCAGTGCACGTCGATGAGGCTGCGGGACCGCCAGCAAGCATATGGGCCGGCAGGAGTCGGCTGGGGAACGATCTGGAGCGGGTGAAGGGATTGCTCGGTGGCTCCGCCACCTCGGCCCTGCGGGCCCGCCGCTGCGCGGCGTCTGGGTGCCGGCGGCGCCCGACCGAACCCGGGCTCGATTCACTTCACCGGCCCCGGACGCAACAACGCCGGCACGAGGCCGGCGCAGCATTCGTTGGAGCGGGTGAAGGGAATCGAACCCTCGTATGAAGTCGGGTAGGGAGAGGTCCTCGCGGACCCCTCCCCCCCTAAGAACCGGACGTGCGGGTCTCCCCGCATCCGGCTCAAGCAGCCTGCGACCGCCCGCCGCTAGGGCAGTACGGCAGCCGCTGTCAGATGACGCGCCAGTGCGTCTGGTGATGCAGTCCTGCTACGGATTCACGGCATGGAGCTGGGTGTGGCAGGTCGGGTGCAGCAACTGGAGGTTGCTCAACAGATCCGACCCTCCGGCGGAGCGCTTGACGATGTGGTGAATGTGCCACCCCGTCTCACGCGTGATCCGCTGAAGGCATATCGGACAAGTTCCTTCCTGCGTGTACCACAGCATTGCCAGTCGCCGGCGGCCTTGCAACGAGCTTGCCATCTGGAGCGCCAGGCGCTTGTCGAAGTAGTCCTCGTCTTCAGGCAAGTACGGATTCGCTGCCACGTTGATCTTCACGTGCCGCTTCTTGTGGAAGCTTCCGAGGGTCAACAGGAGCTTGTCCTGGGTAGCGAACAGCCAGTCCCGATCCCCGATTCGACGGAAGTACCGGGCTTTGATCCATCGCCGCCCCTTGTTGGGATGACGACGGCAGGCCCAGCGCCACAACGCGCCTTGGATCAGATGGTCCGCCTTGGCGAAGGTTCGCGAGGCCATCTGGGTTCGGTGATAGTTTGCCCAGCCCCGGATCACGGGGTTCAGCTTGTCGATCACGTCCGCCTGAGTGGCCGAACAGAGTGCCCGCAGGTGGTCCCTCACTTTCCCCAAGAAGTTCTTTTGGTTCTTCTTCGACGGGGTGGTGAGCAGGATGTTGCCGTGTCGCCGGACCGTCCAGCCCAGGAAGTCGAAACCATCAGTCACGTGCGTGATGACAGTCTTTTTCTCCGAGAGCATCAGACCCCGCACAGCCATGAAGCGCTGCACGAGCGGCTTGACTTGATCTTCCAGGAACTCTCTCGAGCTGGCCGTGATGATGAAGTCGTCGGCGTACCGTACGAAGTTGACCTTGTGGCGACGAGCGTCACGAACCGTACGGAACAGGCCGTCCAGTTCACGTTGCAGACCGTCCAAGGCCAGGTTGGCAAGTACGGGCGAAATGATCCCACCCTGCGGCGTCCCCGAATCCGTCGGGAACAGCACGCGACCTTCAAAGTAGCCGGCCTTCAACCACTGCCGCAGCCTGCGTTTATCCATTGGGACATGCAACTGCAGCCAGTCGTGGCTGATGTTGTCAAAGCAACCTTTGATGTCGCCCTCCAGAACCCACGTTGGCGAATGCTTGCGACCAAGCGCATTGCGCACCTGCTCGATGGCATCGGTCGTGGATCTCTCACGGCGGAAGCCGTAGGAGTGCTGATCAGCGGTCACTTCAGACACCGGGTCGAGCGCCAACAAATGCAGCGCTTGCATGGCCCGATCGGTCATGGTGGGGATGCCCAGAGGGCGCCGTTCACCATTCGCTTTCGGGATGTAGACCCTGCGCAGTGGTTGCGGGTGATAGCCCTTGCCCAGGGTGGTCACCGCAGTCCACTTAGCTTCCGGCGTACTCCACGTTTGCCGGTCGATCCCGGGGGTCTTGCACCCCCTGTTTTCCGTCACTCGCCGTACGGCAAGCGCTTTCGCACTTTCGGAACGAGTGAGGAGACGTTGCAGGTTGCGCACCTTGCGCCACTCACCTGCCTTTGCGGCTTTCGCGATCCTGGCCTGCAGCCTACCGACCTCCTGGAACACATCCCGCCACGGTATCCCGTGCCAGTCTGCCCAGAGGCTGGAGGCGACATCGCAATCGCTTGCGTCCACATCAACCTCCGTTGAGTTGGAGCGGGCGATGGGAATCGAACCCACGCTATCTGCTTGGGAAGCAGAAGTTCTACCATTGAACTACGCCCGCTCGGTCCCGGAGGATCGGAGCACCCGAAGGATACCCCAAGTCCCCCAGCGGTTGGAGCAGGCCTCTCTCTCGAGAGGCCACCACGTGGAAGTCAGCACCCTTTCGGGTCGGGGCAATCATTGCATCCCCTATCGACGTCGTTACAACGCCGCATTCGCTTTCTCCACGATCCTGTACCCACTGCGGTCGCGCCCAGCCTCACGACCGGGTTTGTCGACGCCCCGAGAAGCGCCGACACCACATTGGGCTTACCCTGTTCCGTGAGCAGAGCAAGGTCAGGAGGGTTCCGCCTTTTTGCCGGTGGTTTGAACATCAGCGTGTCGGCACCAAGCAAGCCGACAACCAACCACGTACCGATTTTGGTCAGAGCGATGCAGGGCAGAGCCCCACGCAGTCGATTTCGCTCTTCAAGCTTGACGACATTTAGCAGCGGTTCGCTTTACGCTAACCCTTTGACCCAGCCTAGCGCCTCACCCGGAGTTCGACTTCCAGGATCACCGTCCGCCCTCACGGGCGACGAGGTCCCTTGCGGGGGCTACATTGTCAGTGCGCTCAGCACGAAGGCGTTACCGCCCACGCACCGCACCTAGGCTACTGGTGGCTGAACACCAGGTCGTGTCACGGCGGAGCCGGCACGACAACTCTGGACACGGCTTACGCCGTCAGCAGGAACATGTGGCCCGCCAGTCTCATCGCGGCACCGGTAGACAACCCGGCACCCTGCTTTACAGCACACGGCTTCGAACCGCCTGAACCCAGCGTCACCCGGGTTCCTCTTCGCAAACCCAGGCTGCCCTGGATTCACAACGAGCGGCGGCCCCAGCCGCCACCGAGACAAGCAAGCCTGTCCCTGGGCACCAGCCCGGCCGAAGCCTCGCTGGCTACCGAGTTCCTGCACTGTGATGGCCTTGTGGGCCCGTGTTGCAGCGGTCTCGGAGGACCGACGACTCTCAGGTCGCACGCTTGGGAAGCTGCCGTTCTACCATTGAACTACACCCGCATGCCCTGCATTCTAGCGGTCCGCAGGGCGGACCTGGCGGGCGCCCTGCGGCCGACGTGCCAGGGCGCCTGGGCAAGTACGCTTTGGCCGGGAATGCATACCAAGAGTGGCCTGGGAGGGCTTCGCATGACGGAGTGGAAACACGTGCTGGCGGCCGTGGGGATCGCGTTGATCTCGCTGGTGGCGCAGGGGCAGCCGAAGATCGGTGCCATCGGCATCTTCTCGCTGCTGGGCGACGGGGTGGACGTGACGTCCAACGACGATGCGCCGCGTGACACGCGCATCGATCGCATCTCGCGGCAGACCATGGAGTTCAACCAGATCGGTTTCGACAGAATCGCTCTGCGTGAGGCCCGGGAAGCGTTGCGGCAGCACAGCCCCGACACGGTGGTCAAGATGTATGTCTCGCCGACCCCACTGTCCACCGACCAGCAGCGCAGCCTGGCCTCCGGCGCAGCAAAGGCTGAGCTGCCTGGATGGATGGTCAGGGCGCTCGGAGAGGCCCGGCTGACGCACCTGATGATCATCACGCGCACCCGCGGCTCGATGGTGGCGCACGGCGTCGACGGTTTCAGCGTTGGCAGGGGTCAGGTCGATGGCATCGGCTTTCACCTGGACACGCTGTACACCATCAGGAACGCTCGGACGGGCGCCCTGTCCACCGGACTGCTGGCGCCCTACCTCCAGGTCAAGCTGCAGCTGATGGACGCGCAGAGCGGCGAGATCCTCGCCAGCTACGACATTCGCGACGCCAGCATCATGGGCGCACCCGACACGCAGGTGCGCGCCGATCCCTGGAGCTTCGTGCCCAACGAGGACAAGGTCGCGGTGCTGCGCGAGTTGGTTGAGACAGGCATGCGGCGCGCCGTGCCCAAGCTCCTGGCCACGCCCTGAGCCCTGCACATCGGCTCGTTCGGGCCTGACGCAGCGCGTCGGAGGGCGGGCGCAGCGCTACACTCGTGGCGCTCCATCGGCGCTGTCCGAGGGCCTGGGTCGGCAGCGCTTGACCTCCTGGCCTCGCGCCCTCTTGTACCGCCTTGCTCACCGCGATCGAATGACCGACGCCGCCCAGTCCCCGGCCCCTGCAGACCCTTGCGCCCCCCCCCGCCGCGGCATCCGCAGCTATGTGCTGCGCGCCGGCCGCATGGGCACTGGACAGCAGCGCGCGCTGGAGGAGTTGGGGCCGCGCTTCGTGCTGCCCTTCAGCGCCGCAGTGGCCGACTGGCGCGCGATCTTCGGGCGCGAGGCGCCGCGGGTGCTGGAAATCGGCTTCGGCATGGGCGCGGCCACCGCGCAGATCGCCGCTGCCCGGCCCGACACCGACTTCATCGGCATCGAGGTCCACACGCCCGGCGTGGGTGCGCTGCTCAAGCGCATCGGCGAAGACGGCCTGGGCAATCTGCGCCTCATCCAGCACGATGCCGTGCAGGTGCTGGAGCAGATGGTGGCGCCTGCCTCGCTGGCCGGTGTGCATGTCTTCTTTCCGGACCCCTGGCACAAGAAGAAGCACCACAAGCGCCGCCTGATCCAGCCGCCGCTGGTGGCCCTGCTGGCCTCGCGCCTGGCGCCTGGCGGCGTGCTGCACTGCGCGACCGACTGGCAGCCCTACGCCGAGCAGATGCTGGAGGTACTGTCGGCCGAGCCCGCGCTGGCCAACACCGCCGAGGCCTACGCGCCGCGGCCCGATTACCGGCCGCTGACCAAGTTCGAGGCCCGTGGCCTGAAGCTGGGCCACGGGGTCTGGGATCTGGTGTTCAGGCGCCGATGAGGCGCGCTGCCTTCACTCGGCCCAGTTGACCCAGCCGTAGTGCGCGGTCAGCAGGATCAGCAGACCGAAGCCGATGCGGTACCAGGCAAAGGGTCTGAAGTCGTGCGTGGCCACATAGCGCAGCAGCCAGCGCACGCACAGCCAGGCCGACAGGAAGCTGAACAGCAGGCCGACGCCGAACAGGGGCGCATCGGCCCAGTCCAGCTCCGCGCGGGCCTTGTACAGGCTGTACAGGCCGGCGCCGATCAGTGTCGGGATGCCCAGGAAGAAGCTGAAGTCGGTGGCCGCCTGGCGCGACAGGCCCATCAGCATGCCGCCGATGATGGTGGCGCCCGAGCGGCTGGTGCCCGGCACCATCGCGAAGCACTGCACCAGCCCCACCTTCAGCGCGTCCAGCAGTCCCATATCGTCGACCGTGGACACGCGCGTGTGCGCTGCCTGCCGGCGCTCAGCCCAAAGGATCACCAGCCCGCCCAGGATGAAGGTCGATGCCACCACCGTCGGTGTGAACAGATGGGCCTTGACCCACTTGCCCACCAGCAGGCCCAGCACCGCGGCCGGCAGGAAGCCGATCAGAACGTTGAGAGCAAAACGACGGGCCTGCGGCTGCGAAGCCAGCCCGGTCACGGTGTCGCGCACGCGCTGCCAGTAGACCAGCACCACGGCAAAGATCGCGCCGGTCTGGATCGCGATCTCGAAGACCTTCATCTTCTCGCCCACGAAGCCCAGCAGCGAACCCGCCAGGATCAGGTGACCGGTGGAGGAGATCGGCAGGAACTCGGTCAGTCCCTCGACCACCCCCATCACCGCGGCCTTCAGCAACAGCAGCACATCCATCGCGTTGTTCTCTCAGGCCATCTCTGGGCGGCCAGCCAAAGGGCGCGATCTTACCGAGCGGCACAGCGGTTCATGCCCACACATACCATACAGGGTATTGACGCCAGCCGCCCAGCTGTTAGTATTAATGACCGGTCAGTCATTAATCATGCCCGAGCACGCACCCTCCCATCGCCAGCGCCGCAAGGAAGCCCGCCCCAGCGAGCTGTTGGATGCTGCGCTGGCCCTGTTCACTGAGAAGGGCTTCTCAGCCACCCGGGCCGAAGAGGTGGCACAGCGCGCCGGCGTCGCCAAGGGTACGCTCTACCTTTACTTCAACAGCAAGGAAGAGCTGCTCAAGGCGGTGATCCGCCACACCCTGTCCAGCGCGGTGGCCGATGGGCGCCAGCGCCTGCTGGACCACCACGGCAGCGCCACCGAGGCCCTGACCGAACTGTTGCCCACCTGGTGGGAAGAGGTCTACGACAGCCCCAGCTCGGCCCTGTTCAAGCTGGTCATCACCGAGGTGCGCAACTTTCCCGAGATCGCCGAGTTCTACGCCCGCGAGGTCATCGAGCCCGGTCTGGCCGTGGTCCAGGCCCTGCTGGAGCGAGGCATTGAGCGCGGCGAGTTCCGGCCGGTCGATGCGGAGTCCGCCGCCCATTCGCTGGTGCTGCCGATCATCATGCTGTGCCTGCACAAGCACTCGGTGGGCGCCTGCGCCCTGGCCGACGCCATGGTGGCCGACCCTCGCCGCATCATCCGCAGTCACCTGCAACTGGTCCTCCAGGGCTTGCAGGCCCACCCAAGCCGCCCATGAGCCCTGCCCTGCGCCGTGTCCTGATCGCCCTCACCGTGGCCGTGCCCATGCTGGCCCTCGTTGCCTGGAAGCTGGGGACGGCAGGTCCGAAGGCCTCGCCGCCTGCTGCCGCTGCCAGCGCACCGGTGCGCAGCACGCTGGAGCTGTTGCCGGGCGATCTGACCACCGTGGCGCAGCGCCCCTTGGTTGAAGTGATCGAGGTCACCGGCAGCGTCAAGGCCGTGCGCAGCGCGCTGGTCAAGGCCAAGGTGGCCAGCGAACTGCGTGAGCTGACGGTGCGCGAGGGCGACAGCGTGCGCGCCGGCCAGGTGCTGGGCCGCCTGGACGACACCGAGGTGGGTTGGCGCCTGAAGCAGGCCCAGCAGCAGGCCGATGCCGCCAAGGCCCAGCTCGACATCGCCGAGCGCAGCCTCGCCAACAGCCAGGCCCTGGTGGCCCAGGGCTTCATCTCGCCCACCGCGCTGGACACCGCCCAGTCCACCGCCCAGGCCAGCCGGGCCAGTTGGTCGGCAGCCCAATCGGCGGTCGAGCTGGCACGCAAGGCGCAGGCCGACACGCAACTGGTGGCCCCCATCAACGGGCAGGTGTCGGCCCGCCTGGCCCAACCCGGCGAGCGGGTCGCGCTGGATGCGCGCATCCTGGAGATCGTCGATCTGTCCCAGCTGGAACTCGACGCGGCGCTGGCACCCCAGGCCATCGCACGCCTGGCGGTGGGGGCCACCGCCAGCCTGCAGGTCGACGGCCTGCCCGAGCCGGTGACCGCCCGCGTGGCGCGCATCAACCCG
>JAFLDI010000430.1 GCA_017302485.1 Burkholderiales bacterium
GGCGCAAATTCCAGATGGATACTTCCGGCGAATGTGGGTTCCGGAAGCACCTTTTGGAGTTCTGTCGGGAGCAGGGTGACTGATTTTTCGTAAGCGCGTTCAGTCCACGGACGATCGTAGCGAACCGGGCGGTGGGCTGGGTCGGTGTTGGACAACAGACGCGACCAGGCGAGGGTTGCGAGTGCCGCCACCCGCTCGTTCTTCTCCTCCAACGCCTCGAGCAGGGCGGGCTGCGCTGCGGCGATCCGCAGTTCACCCAGGACCAGTGCCGCCTGGGCGCCCTACCTGTTCGTGGCGCCCTTCCTTGCGCTGTTCGCGGTGTTCGGTCTGTTCCCGCTGCTGTTCTCGCTGTGGCTGGCCTTCCAATCCTGGGAGCCCACCGGCGGCCTGGGCGCGATGCACTGGGTGGGTCTGGACAACTTCGCCTTCGCCATCGGCGACGAGTGGTTCTGGAAGGGGCTGTGGAACACGCTGTGGCTGTCGGTGATGTCGGGCGTGCCGCAGCACCTGGTGGCGCTGCCGCTGGCGGCCTTCATCGACCGCCGGGTGCGCCGCGGCCGTGACTGGGTGGTGGGGGCCTACTTCCTGCCCTACATCACCAGCACGGTGGCGGTGGCCATCCTGTTCGCGTCCTTCTTCTCCACCGACTACGGCCTGGTCAACGCCACGCTGCAGCGGCTGGCCGGCATCAGCGGCATCGACTGGCTCAACCGGCCCGAGTTCATCAAGCCGGCGATCGCGATGGTGGTGTTCTGGCGCTTCCTGGGTTTCAACCTGGTGCTCTACCTGGCGGCCATCCAGACCATCCCGCGCGACCTGTACGAGGCCGCGGCGCTGGATGGCGCCACGCCCTGGCGGCAGTTCCTGCACATCACGCTGCCCTCGCTCAAGCCGATGATCTTCTTCGGCGTCACGCTCAGCGTGATCGGCGGGCTGCAGCTGTTCGAGGAGCCCTTCGTGCTGACCAATGGCCGCGGTGGCTCGGACCAGGCCGGCATGACCGCGGCCATGTACCTCTACCGCATGGCCTTCGATTTCAACGACTTCGGCGGCGCCAGCGCCATGTCATGGCTGCTGTTCCTGGTGGTGCTGGGCATGACCTGGCTGACGCACCGTCTGCTCAAGCCCGGCGAATGAAGCGCCACGCCACTCCCTCGCTGGCCACCGGTGCCGCCTACGCCGTGGTGGGGGCCGGCGCGCTGCTGATGCTGGCGCCGTTCTGGTTCATGTTCGTCTTCGGCACGCACCCGCGGGGCGAGATCTTCCGCCTGCCGCCGCCGGCCTTCTTCGGCAGCGCACTGCTGGAGAACCTGGGCATCCTGACCGCCAAGCTGCCGTTCTGGCACAACGTGGGCTGGAGCCTGTACGTGGCGTTGATGTCCACTGGTCTGACCCTGCTGTTCTGCTCGATGGGCGGCTATGCCTTCGCACGGCTGGAGTTCCGCGGCAAGAACGCGCTGTTCGGCTTCGTGATGGCCACCATGCTGCTGCCCACCTTCATGAACATGATCCCCACCTTCATGGTCATGGATGCGCTGGGCTGGATCGACCAGCACCGCGCGCTGTACATCCCCGGCGCCGCCAGCGCCTTCGGCATCTTCCTGGTGCGCCAGTACGCCGGCAGCGCCATCCCGAAGGAACTGGTCGAGGCGGCGCGCATGGACGGCTGCAGCGAGTGGGGCATCTACTGGCGCATCGCGCTGCCGCTGCTGCGCCCGGCGCTGGGCACGCTGGGCCTGGTCACCTTCATCGGCTCGTGGAACAACTTCATGGCGCCGCTGGTGGTGATGCGCAGCACCGCCCACTACACCCTGCCGCTGGCGCTGCGCACGCTGCAGGCCCCCAGCAGCACCGAATGGGGCGCGCTGATGGCCGGCTCGGCGATTGCCACCTTGCCGCTGATCGTGTTGTTCGCGATCAGCTCACGCCAACTCATCGCCGGCCTGACGGCCGGCGCCGTCAAGTGACCATGAGCCTGCAGATCGACCCCTCCCACCAACTGCCTGCGGACTTCACCTGGGGCGTGGCCACCAGTGCCTTCCAGATCGAGGGGGCCGCGCACGAGGACGGCAAGGGCGAGTCGATCTGGGATGTGTTCTGCCGCCAGAGCGGCGCCATTGCCGACGGCAGCGACGGCCTGGTGGCCTGCGACCATGTGCACCGCCTGGACGAGGACCTGGACCTGATCGCCAGCCTTGGCGTGGACGCCTACCGCTTCTCGATCAGCTGGCCGCGCGTGCAGCCGCAGGGCTGGGGGCCGTGGAACGAGGAGGGCCTGGGCTTCTACGATCGCCTGGTGGACGGCCTGCTGGCGCGCGGCATCCGGCCCTTCGCCACGCTGTACCACTGGGACCTGCCGCAGGTGCTGCAGACCCAGGGCGGCTGGGTGGCCCGAGACACCGTGCACCGTTTCGTCGACTATGCGCGCGGCATCCAGCGCCGCCTGGGCGACCGGCTGGCCAGCATCGCCACGCACAACGAGCCCTGGGTGATCGCTACCCTGGGCCATGAGCTGGGCATCTTCGCGCCCGGCCAGAAGAGCCGCGCCGCCGCCGCCCAGGTCAGCCACCACCTGCTGTTGAGCCACGGCCTGGCGCTGCAGGCGCTGCGTGCCGACGGCGCCACTGCGCCACTGGGCATTGTGCTGAACATGTCGCCGCAGGAGCCTGCCACCGACAGCGCGGCTGACTTTGCGCTGGCCCGCCTGCAGGACGGCCACGGCCTGCGCTGGTACCTGGACCCGCTGCTGCGGGGCTACTACCCTGAGGACGCCTGGGCTGACCTGGGCGCTGAGGCGCCCCACCTGGAACCCGGTGATCTGGCCGCGATGGCCCAGCCCCTGGACTGGCTGGGCGTGAACTACTACACCCGCAGCGTGGCCAGCAGCGCCGGCCCCTGGGACCCGGCCGCGCACGGCCGCCCCTTGACCGACATGGGCTGGGAGATCTGCCCGGATAGTTTCCACGCGCTGCTCACGCGGCTGCACCGCGACTACCGCCTGCCGCCCATCTACATCACCGAGAACGGCGGCGCCTTCCCCGACCCGGTGCAGGCCGACGGTCTGGTGCACGACCAGGACCGCATCGATTACCTGCACAGCCACATATGCCATTTCGGAACGAGTATTCGGCAAAAAGGGATTCTTGAAGCGTGACTCTTCACCTGCTACATCCAATGCGATCTGCGCTTGTTGCGTCAGAATCGAGCGACCGATCATTGATTTTTCATCAATG
>JAFLDI010000431.1 GCA_017302485.1 Burkholderiales bacterium
GGGCGCTGGCCCGGGCCATCCCGCCCGGCCGCACGCGCACCTATGGCGAGCTGGCGCTGGACCTGGGCGAACCAGGCGCCGCCCGGGCCGTGGGCCAGGCCTTGGGCGCCAACCCCTTCGCACCCATCGTGCCCTGTCACCGCATCCTGGCCGCCCATGGCGGCGCCGGTGGCTTCTCGGCGCCCGGCGGCACGCGCACCAAGCTGCAGCTGCTGGCGCTGGAGCGCGCCCGCCTGACCCCTCACCCCGACCAGACGCCCTTGTTCTGAGCCTGGTGAACTCTTTGCTGTAGCATACTGCTACTGACTCTGCCGGAGCCTGCCATGGCCACTGCCGCCGCCCCCATCCGCCTGGACCGTGAACTGGCCGCCGCTGCCCGCGAGGCCGCCCAGACCATGAGCCGTAGCGTGGCCGAGCAGGTCAGCCACTGGGCCCGGCTGGGCCGGGAGCTTGAGCGCAGCCCGGGCGTCTCGCTGGCCCAGGTGCAGGCGGTGCTGCGCGGCCAGGCCTCGTACGACGCGCTGCAGCTGCAGGAACAGGCTGTGGTGCGCGCCACCTGGGAGGAGCAACTGGCGGCGCAGCTGGCGCGGCTGGACCTGGCGCGCGATTTCGCCCAGGAAGGCCACCGCTACGCCGAACTCGACGCCGACGGCCAGCTGCGCATCGTCGAGTGAATGCCGCTGCTGCAGCTGATCGCCGGCCCCAATGGCGCCGGCAAGACCACCTTTTTCGAGCGCGTGCTGTCACCCATCACGCGCCTGCCCTTCATCAATGCCGATGTGCTGGCGCGCCAGCACTGGCCGGGTGACGAAGAGGCGCATGGCCACGAGGCCGCCGCGCTGGCCGCGCAGGCCCGCCAGCAGGCGCTGGCGCAAGGCCTGTCCTTCGTGGCCGAGACGGTCTTCTCCCACCCGTCCAAGCTGGCCCTGGTGCAGGACGCCCAGGCGCGCGGCTACCTGGTCCACCTGCACGTGGTGCTGGTGCCGGTGGAGCTGAGCGTGGCGCGCGTGAAGCTGCGCTCGGCGCAGGGCGGCCACTCGGTGCCCGAAGAGCGGGTGCGCGAGCGCCACCAGCGCTTGTGGAGCCTGCTGGCCCAGGCCGCCCAGCGGGCCGATGCGACCCGCGTCTACGACAACAGCAGCGCGCGCCACCCTTTCCGCCTGGTGGCCACCTACGAGCACGGTCGGGCCCTGGGGCCGGTCGAGCTGCCCGCCTGGTCGCCTTGGCAGGAACCCAGGCCATGAGCGCCCCTTCGGTCCGCGTGCTCAGCGTCATCCCGCCGATGACGCAGCTCAACACGCCCTACCCGTCCACCGCCTACCTGACCGGCTTCCTGCGCTCGCGCGGCATCACCGCGGTGCAGGAGGACCTGGCACTGGCGCTGGTGCTGGACCTGTTCACGCCGGCCGGCCTGGACGCGCTGCGCGCCGATGCCCGCCGCGTGGCGAAGCCGGGCCCGGTCATCGCCCACTTCCTGCAGCACTTCGACGCCTACCGCGCCACGATCGCGCCGGTGATCCGCTTCCTGCAGGGCGGCGACAGCACGTTGGCCCACCGCATCAACGCCCGCACCCTGCTGCCCGAGGGCCCGCGCTTCGACGCGCTGGAGCACTACGTCGACGACGGCAGCGGCGACCCGCTGGGCTGGGCCTTCGGCGTGCTGGGCGGCAGCGACCGCGCGCGCCACCTGGCCACCCTGTACCTGAACGACCTGTCCGATGTGATCCGCGAGGCGGTGGACCCGCGCTTCGAGTTCGTCCGCTACGCCGAGCGCCTGGCCACCAGCCAGCCCAGCTTCGACCCCATGGCCGAGGCCCTGGCCGCGCCGCCCAACCTGCTCGACCGCACGCTGGCGCGCCTGACCCGCGACGTGCTGGCCCGCCACCAGCCCACGCTGGTGCTGCTGTCGGTGCCCTTCCCGGGCGCGCTGTACGCGGCGCTGCGCATCGCCGCGGCGGTCAAGGCGCACGATGCCACGATCACCGTGGCGCTGGGCGGCGGCTTCGTCAACACCGAGCTGCGCGCGCTGCGCGAGCCGCGGCGCTTTGACCATGTGGACGTGATCACGCTGGACGGCGGCGAGCGCCCGCTGCTGGCGCTGATCGAGCACCTGCAGGGCCAGCGCTCGCGCGAACGCCTGGTGCGTGCCATGGTGCGCGAGGACGGGGCGGTGCGCCAGATCCACTGGCCCGAGCCCGACATCCCCTTCGACGAGGTCGGCACGCCCACCTGGGATGGCCTGCCGCTGGGCAAGTATCTGTCGCTGCTGGACATGCTCAACCCCATGCACCGGCTGTGGAGCGACGGGCGCTGGAACAAGCTGACGGTGGCGCACGGCTGCTACTGGAAGAAGTGCAGCTTCTGCGACGTCAGCCTGGACTACATCTCGCGCTACGAGGCGGCCAATGCGTCGGTGCTGGTCGACCGCATCGAGACCATCGTCGCCGAGACCGGGCAGACCGGCTTTCACTTCGTCGACGAGGCCGCGCCGCCCAAGGCGCTGAAGGCGCTGGCCGACGAGCTGCAACGACGCGGCACCGGCATCAGCTGGTGGGGCAACATCCGCTTCGAGAAGACCTTCACGCCGGCGCTGTGCCGGCAGCTGGCCGACAGCGGCTGCATCGCCGTCACCGGCGGCCTGGAGGTGGCCTCCGACCGCCTGCTGGCGCTGATGGCCAAGGGCGTGACGGTGGAGCAGGTGGCGCGCGTCACCAAGGGCTTTGCCGACGCCGGCGTGCTGGTGCACGCCTACCTGATGTACGGCTTCCCCACCCAGACGCTGCAGGACACGGTGGACGCGCTGGAACTGGTGCGCCAGCTGTTTGCCGAGGGCTGCATCCACAGCGGCTTCTTCCACCGCTTCGCCTGCACCGTCCATTCGCCGGTGGGCCAGGATCCGGCGCACTACGGCGTGACGCTCAATCCCTTGCCCGACTCCCCGTTCGCGATGAACGACGTCGGCTTCCATGACCCCACCGGGGTCGACCACGACCTGCTCGGGCCGGGATTGAAGAAGGCGATCTACAACTACATGCACGGCATCGGCCTGGACGAGGACGTGCGCGCCTGGTTCGAGCAGTGGCCGGGCAAGGTGCCGCGGCCCACGGTGCACCGCCAGCGCATCGCCCGCGCGCTGCAGTCGCCGCGCTGATCAGGCGGCCAGCTTGGACTTCCAGTGGCGGACCTGCCAGCGCAGGTCGGCCCAGGCC
>JAFLDI010000432.1 GCA_017302485.1 Burkholderiales bacterium
TTCCGGCCTCTTCCACGCCAAACAGGTCAAGACCCCGACCCTCTTCCTCCATGGCGAAGCCGATCTCCGTGTCCCCATCGGTCAAGCCTACGAGTATTACCACGCTCTCAAGCAACTCGGCGTCACCACGAAGATGGTCGCCTACCCGCGCACTCCGCACGGACCACAGGAACCGAAATTCCAACTCGACGTGATGCAACGCCACATCGATTGGGTGGAGAAATATGTGCAATAAGAATCTGTTGTTCCTGCTGCTGACAGGCTGCTGCCTGAGTGCGGCTACGTGGACTCCCGCCTCCATGATGAGGGTGAAACCGGTCGGGGCGGTCCTCCCATCGCCAGATGGCAAGTGGGCCATCTGGACCGAAAGCCGCGCGCTCATGGAAGGCGAGAAGAGCGAGATGCTGGTGCAGGTCGGTCTGTATGTGCAGGCGCTGACGCAGATGGTCACGGCCTGCGGGCGGGAGGGTCAGCTGGAGCTCAACACGACCCTGCCGCTCATGGCTTACGGCCTGCACGAATCCATCCACTGCCTCGCCCGGGGTGCGCAGGTGTTCGCCGAGCGCTGCGTCACGGGGCTCGAGGCGGACGTAGCGCGGTGCCGCGAGCTCATGGAGCGTTCGCTGATGCTTGTCACCGCGCTCAACCCACACATCGGCTACGATGCCGCCGCCAGTGTGGCGAAGGAGGCCTTCGCGACGGGAAAATCACTGCGCGAAATCGTCCTCGCGCGTGGCCTGATGGACGCGGCTACGCTTGATCATGCCCTGGAACCGCTGGCCATGACGAAACCGGGCGAAAGCTCGCTGGCGGGCGGCGGTTGATTTTGCTCGGGCACATGCATCAGACGACCATCACAATCAGCACGCGGGGCTCGGGTCTGCACGAAATCACGGATCAGGTCGCTCAGGTTGTCGCGCGGAGCCAGCTGCGGCAGGGCTTGGACCAGGCAGCGCCGCAAGAGGTGCCGGATCTTGTGGTCAGCCTGGTCAACAGCCTAGTAGTCACATGCGCCAAACTGCTGACCTGTGCAAACCTGCAAGCTGGCGTAGGCGTGCTGCCTTCCAGCGCCCGCGCCACCTCGATGCGCGCCACCCTGTCGTCCTTGGCGACCAGCACCAGCAGGCCATCGCCCACACTGCGGCGGCCGATCTTCCACTGGTCGGCCACGCGAAAGGCGTAGGCGGCGATGTCCTCGGGGGCGGTGCTGCGCACCAGCAGGATGACGATCTGCGGCCCCGACTGCGCCTCGAAAGCGGCCAGCTTGGCCTCCAGCGCTTGGCGCTGGGCGTCGCTCAGCGTGGCCGTCTGGTCGATCACACGGGCGGTCAGCGTCGGCACCTGCTGCAGTGCCTGGGCCCAGGAGGGCCCGGCCAGCAGCACCGTGAGCAGCGCGAGCCAGCGCAGCAGTCGGGCCATCGCTTACTGGGCGGAGGCAGGCTTGTCGAAGCTGACCGCCGGCGGCTGGCTGATCGCCGCCTCGTTCTCGACGGTGAAGCTGGGCTTGGGCTGGTAGCTGAAGACCATGGCCGTGAGGTTGCTGGGGAAGCTGCGCGCCAGCACGTTGTAGGTCTTCACCGAGTCGATGTAGCGGTTGCGCGCCACGGTGATGCGGTTCTCGGTGCCCTCAAGCTGTACGCGCAGGTCCTGGAAGCCCTGGTTGGCCTTCAGCGTGGGGTAGTTCTCACTGACCACCAGCAGGCGCGACAGCGCGCTGCTGAGCTGGCCCTGTGCGGCCTGGAACTGCTGGAAGGCCTGCGGGTTGTTGATCAGCTCGGGCGTGGCCTGGATGCTGGTGGCGCGCGAGCGCGCCTCGATGACCTTGGTCAGTGTGTCCTGCTCGAAGGCCGCTTCGCCCTTGACGGTGGCGACGATGTTGGGGATCAGGTCGGCGCGGCGCTGGTACTGGTTGAGCACCTCGGACCAGTCGGCCTTGACCTGCTCGTCCAGGCGCTGGAAGTCGTTGTAGCCGCAGCCGCCCAGGCCCAGCGTGGCGGTCAGCAGGCCGGCGCTGGCGATCAGGCGCCAGGTGGAGCGGTGGGAAACGGGGGTCATGCGGGTCCTTTCAACGCAGCGGGGCAGCGGGACGGAAGTTGGGGGTGGGCGGACGCAGATCAAGAGCGGCGTTGCTGCACCGACCGGATCCAGTCGTCGATGATGCGCTCAAGCACCGGCAGCGGCACCGAGCCATGGTCCAGAACGGCCTGGTGGAACTGGCGCACATCGAATCGTTCACCCAGGGCCTGGCGGGCCCGCTCACGCAGCGCCAGGATGCGCATCTGGCCCAGCTTGTAGCCCAGGGCCTGGGCCGGCCAGGCGAAGTAGCGGTCGACTTCGGCGGTGACTTCCTCGCGGCCCAATCCGCAGCAGTCGGTCATGAAGTCGATCGCCTGCTCGCGCGTCCAGCCCAGTGCATGGATGCCGGTGTCGACCACCAACCGCGCGGCTCGCCAGGCCTCGTAGCTCAGGCGGCCGAAACGGCTGAACGGGTCCTGGTACAGGCCCAGCGACTCACCCAGGCCCTCGGCGTACAGCGCCCAGCCTTCGCCATAGGCCACATGCCAGGCATGGCGGCGCCACTCGGGCAGATGGGTCAGCTCCTGGGCGCGGGCGCTCTGCAGGTGGTGGCCCGGCACGGTTTCGTGCAGGAACAGCGCCTCCATCTGCCAGATCGGGCGCTGGTCCAGGGCGGTGGCGTTGGCATTGAACCAGCCCGGTCTGCTGTTGTCGGGGCTGCCGCCGCTGTAGCTGTCGGGCATGCCCGGCCCCTGGTCGGGCGGGATCGCGCGGATGCCGTAGGGCTGGCGCGGCAGGGTCACGAACAGCCGCGGCAGCGCCGGATCGACCCGCTTGGCCAGGCTGCGGTAGCCGTCGAGCAGGGCCTGGGCGTCGCGGTGGAAAAAGCGCGGGTCGGTGTGCAGCCAGTGGACAAAGGCGGCGAAGTCGCCCTGGAATCCGGCCGGCTCGCGCAGCGCCTCCATCTCGCGACGCAGGCGCTGCACCTCGGTCATGCCGATGGCGTGGATCTGCACGGGGCTCAGGTCGGTGGTGGTCTGCTCGCGCACCAGCAGCCGGTAGATCTCGGCGCCGCCGGGCCGCAGCGACAGGGCGCCGCTGGCCGGACTGGCCGGCAACAGTTCCTCGGCGACCACCCGGCGCAGCTCGCGCAGCGCCGGCAGCACCTGGGCCACGATCAAGGCCTCGGCCTC
>JAFLDI010000433.1 GCA_017302485.1 Burkholderiales bacterium
GCAGGCAGACCTTCGAGCAGACTGCCCAGCACCAGGAAGAGGATGATGGTCATCGCCATGTACGCGATCACGCCGCCAGGCATCGTCACCAGGAACGACGAAAGCTGTTGCACGATGCCACTTTGCGTGATGGCCCAGGCCATGCCCGCGGCCGTGCCCAAGACGAGGAGGACCGCACCCGACAGTGACGCCGTGTCCTTCAGCATCGAATAGAGCGTGCCGCGCGACAAGCCACCATAGAGCACCTGGCCGATGATCATGGCGTAGAGCACGGCGATCGTCGACACCTCGGTGGCGGTAGCGACGCCGCCGCCGACGGCACCGCGGATGACGAAGGGCAGCGCGAGCGCGGGGCCTGCGATGAGTAGCAGCCGGACCACCTTCCACATCGAAGGACGCCTGGCATGGGCCGTGTCCTCGTGGCGCGCCTTCCAGCGCGCCAGCACCAGCAGGGCCAACAGCAACACCATCGCCACGACGAAGCCACTCAAGAAGAGCCCGGCGATCGACACGCCCGCCACCGAACCGAGCACGATCAGCACGATGCTCGGCGGCACGGTGTCGGCCATTGCCGCACCCGTGGCCAGCAGCGCGGTCATCTCGGGTGTCCGGTGGCCACGTCGCTTCATCTCAGGGAACAGCGCGGGCGCCACGGTGGCCATGTCCGACACCTTGGATCCGGAAATGCCCGAGACGATGAACAACGAGCCGAGCAGCACGTACGACATGCCCGCCTTCACGTGACCAAGCAGAGACGACAGGAACTCAATGATGGCCTTGCCCATGCCGGTCGCATCCAGCAGGCACCCGAGCAGCACGAAGATCGGCACCGAGACGAGGATGGGGCTGCTCATGCCCTCGTCCATCCTCGACACGACCACGGACAGCGGCGCACTGCTGGCGAAGGCAAGGAACGCCACGGTTCCGATGCCGAAGCAGAACGCGATAGGCACTCCCGCCAGGAGGCATACGCTGGCAAAACCGACCAGGAGGAGAAGAAGGGAGGCCCCTTGCGACGGCCTGAGCACCGGTCCCAGGATCCACGCCAGCAGCAAGAGCGCAGCTACCACGATGGCGGCCACCATCAACTGACCGATCCTGAATGAGCGCCAAGAGTGGATCGCGACAAGCAGCAGCATCGCGCAGAGACCGAACAGCAGCGCGGCCACGCGCACACTGTTGGGAATGCCGAGCGCCGGCGTGCGAATGATCCATTCGTCGACCACGTAGTGGTAGGCCGGACCCAGCAACGCGGCCAGCAACGCCAGCATGGCCACTACACCGGCGGCCTGCACGTAGCCACGCTGCCGCTCCGGCACCCGGTTGATGACTAGCGTCAGCCGCAGATGCTCGTTGCGCTGCATCGCGATCGCTGCGCCAAGCATGGCCAGCCACAGGAAGGCGATCGAGACCGCCTCGTCGATCCAGGCGATCGGCGAGCCAAAGACATAGCGTGACGTGACACCGCCAAGCATGAGCACGACGATGATCACCATCAGCCCCGCGCTGAGTGCTTCCAGCGGCTGCATCCAGCGCGCGACGCCGCGTCTCGCAACGGAGTCCATGGGGTCCGTCGGGTCGACGAGCGGCGCACGATCGAGACCCGGCGGGTTCATGCTGCGCGACTCGCCCATCTGCGCCCCAGGTCTAGCGCCCTGCGCCTGACGCGTTCGCACGCACTTCGGCAAGATACTCCAGGCCGTAGATGTCGGCCATTTCGCTGTGGCCCAAACGACCGTCGGGCGTCTGCCAGCGCATCAACGACTGGAAGGCACAGTGCGAGGGGTTGTAGTTGTACCAGGGGTGCACCGCGACGGCCGTTCCCAAGAGTTCATGGCGTCCGCCTTCGACATCGGTGGCGACGATGCGGCAGGTCATCGGACAGTGGTGCGCATGGCGGGCATCCACGGTGGCGGCCACGAGACCGAGCACCCGGCCGTCGCGCATCACATAGCCATTTCGCAGGCTTTCGTAGAGGGTTCGACCGCCGCGCTGGTCGATCAGCATCGCCATGTGGACGCCATAGTCCTCGCCGAAGACGGCCGAGATCCAGCTGACGGCTCGCTTGCTGGTCTCGGTGCGCGTGCTCCAGCTGTGGTCGACGCAGTCGAAGCAGTCCACTTCGTAGCGCTTGCCGCGCAGGACCAGATGGCCAGTGATGTGTCCGAACAGCTCGAAATGCCCACTGGGATCAGCGCTACTCGACGGGTTTCCCCATTGCGTGCCCAGGCGCTCGTCGTAGCGCCGGCCGGCCGCCGACGCAAGCAGCGGATTCTGCGCCGGATCGGCGGCGTCGAACGGTTCTTGCAGGCCACGGAACTGCAGGTCCAGCGAGCAGGCATCGCTCAGCTTGTACGAGTAGCGGAAGTGCACCCGGTGCGGCGCCTGCACCACCTTCACGCTCAAGCCACTTGCCAGCTCGTAGTCGGTGAAGTTTTCGGGGCACGGCAGGTGCATCTGGGCATCGCTGAAGTCGACCTCGTACGGCTGGAAGCGGAAGCCCTGCACTATGCCCACCGACGACAGCGCGACCCCGAGGTTGGGCCGCGCCGCGATGTAGAGATTGCCGAGGATGCCGGCCTCCGGCACCGAGAAGCTCAGCGGCGTGGTCTCGGCCCAGCGCCAGTTGTCGCGCGCGACCGGGTGAAACTCGGAGTCCTTGGCCGTGATCATGGTGCTCCCTTCCTCAGACCAGTCGGCCGGTGTACTTCTCGAGCGCGCTCCAGGCCTCGTCGCCCATCTTCTGGCGCCACTCGGCGTAGTAGCCGGCCTGCCTGAGCTTGTCCCGGAACGGACCCACGTCGACCGCGTTGAACTTCAGGCCGGCGGCCTCGAGCTTGGCCCTCACGTCGGCGGTCAGCCGGCTCATGTCTTCGCGTTCGCGAAGCGCCGCGGCGTTGATATTGCGGGTGATGATTTCCTGAACATCGGCGGGCAGTGCCGCGAAGCGGCTGCGATTGGCTGCGACCAGCATGCCCTCCCAGCTGTGATTCGTCAGCGCGACGAACTTCTGGACCTCGTAGAACTTGGCCGTCCAGACATTGACGAGCGGATTCTCCTGGCCCTCGACCAGCTTGGTCTGCATCGAGGTGTAGAGCTCGGAGAAGTTCATGCTCACGGGCGCCGCACCCAGCGACTTGAACATGCCGAACAGCATCGGCAGCACCGGCACGCGGATCTTCAATCCTTGCAGGTCGGTCAACG
>JAFLDI010000434.1 GCA_017302485.1 Burkholderiales bacterium
CGGCCCGCTGGCTCGACGGCAACGCCCAGCGCCAGGTGTTGGCCTGGGGCGATGCCGACTACCCAAGCCTGCTGCTCGACAGCCCCGACCCGCCGCCCCTGCTGTGGCTGGACGGCCCGGCCTGGCGCCTGGCCAGCCCGTCGGTCGCCATCGTCGGCAGCCGGCAGGCCACACCCGCAGGCCTGGCCCATGCACGCGAGTTTGCCGCCGAGCTGAGCCGACGCAGCCTGTGCGTGGTGTCCGGACTGGCCTCGGGCATCGATGGCGCCGCCCACCTGGGCGCACTGGAAGGCCCGGGAGGCACCGTGGCGGTCACCGGCTGCGGCCTGGACATCGTCTACCCCGCCCGCCACCGCGCACTGGCCGCACGCATCCCGGACAACGGCGCACTGCTGAGCGAACACCCCCCGGGCACGCCGCCGCTGGCGCCACACTTCCCGCTGCGCAACCGCATCATCGCCGGGCTCAGCCTGGGCACGCTGGTCGTCGAGGCCGCGCTGAAGTCCGGCTCGCTGATCACCGCCCGCCTGGCCCTGGAGGCCAACCGCGAGGTCTTCGCCCTGCCTGGACCAATCCATGCTCGCCAGTCTCAGGGCTGTCTGCAGTTGATTCGCCAGGGCGCCGCCCTGGTCACCAGCGTTGACGAATTGCTGGAGGCCCTGCCGGCCGGTGTCGCAGGCCTGGCGGCGCCCGGGACAGCACCGGTGCGGCCCGAAGCCGCCGATCCAGCAGACCGTGCGGTACTGTCCGCCCTGGGCGACGACACGCTGGGCCTGGATGCGCTGCAGGCACGCTGCGGCTGGCCCGCGGCCGAGCTCAGTGCCCGCCTGCTGTCGCTGGAGCTGTCGGGCCGAGTGGCCAGGTTGCCAGGCGGCCGTTTCCAGCGCGTGGGACAGGGTTGAACCCGACCCGGTCCCTGCTGGAACAAGCGCTGAATGAGGGGCCCGGCGACCGCCTGTTTCGCGGCGTCGGGGTCCAGGCCCGTGCGGCTATGATCCCCGCATGTTTGATGTGCTGGTCTACCTCTACGAAACCTATTGGCGGCCCGAGGCCTGTCCGGAGCCCGACCAGCTCAGGCGCAAGCTCTCGGCCGTCGGCTTCGAGTCCGACGAGATCCATGACGCGCTGCAATGGCTCGATGGCCTGGACGGTTCCCAGGCCATTCTGCTGGCCACGCCGGCCCAGCTCAGCCAGCGTGTCTACCTGCCGCGCGAAGAAGCGCAGCTGGGGCCGCAGGGCCTGGGCTTCCTGCGCTTCCTGGAGTCGGCCGGCGTGCTGAGTCCGGCGCTGCGCGAGCAGGCCATCGACCGTGCCATGGCCGCCGGCGACGGCCCACTGCCGCTGGATGAACTGAAGATCATCCTGCTGATGCTGTTCTGGTCGCGCGGCGAGGAGCCCGACGCGCTGGTGCTGGACGAGCTGTTCGACGTGCCCGAAGACCGCGTCCTCCACTGAGCGCTGCGCGCTCACAGCCCAGGGTCAGGCGGCGAGCAAGCGCCCGGGGTCGGCCTCGATGCGGCGCAGCGCCTCGCGCGTCGCGGTGGCCGTGAGCGACTCCTCCTGGGCAGGCAGCAACAGGCCGGCTTGCAGGAATGCGGCCAGGCGCGCCTTCTGGAACAGCAGGCAACGCCCGCCACCCGCCGAGAACAGCGACAGCTGGCGGTGCATGCCCTGCCACACCAGGCGCACGGTCTCCATGCGGCCGCGGTACTCCAGACGGAAGGCATCGCCCACGGCCAGCTGCATCGCCCACTGGACCATGGCCGGCTCGGGCATCGAGCCGCCATCGCCCACCACCTCCAGGCCATCACTGCCGTGATTGGACTCATCGAGGATCCAGCTGTCGTCGATCTCGAAGTCGTCGTCGGGCAGCAGTTCCTCGATGGTTTCGAGGCGCTGCTTGAGGTGCTCGAACTGTTCGTCCGAGATGGTGGCCGCCCGCGCCCCGAAGGCGGCGGTCAGCGCGAGGTTCAACGCCTTGATCGACTCTTCCTGCTTCTGCGAGGACATGCCCACCGCATTCATGCCCTGCCGCAGCGTAGCCAGCAGCGGCGGCAGGCGGCGGATGACCTGCGCGCGTTCCTCGCGGGTGGTCTTGGCCGTGGCGGTCCAGATCAGCTCGGTGGCGGCCTCGCGGACCTGGGTGAGCGCATCGCTGTGCGGACCGTGCCGGATCGCCGTGGTGGCCAGCACATCCGCCCAGACGTGGAACAGGAAGTCGCGCACGCCGTCATGGATGGGCATGTTGGCGATCAGCTTGCGCAGCTCGATGGTGTACTGGATGGCCAGTGTCTCGCGCTGCTCGACCTGCTGCGCCAGCGAGATGCCCATGCGGGTGGTGGCATCGTGGTCGGCGTAGTAGGCCTCGAGGAACTTCTCGAACTCGTTGAGCACCGTCTGGAAGACGCGCCGACCGGTGTCGGGAAAGGCCTCGACCACCTGCACGATGCGCTTGATCTCGGCCTCCAGTGCCGGGCCCACGGCCTCGGTGCTGCCCGCCCCTTCGAAGCCCATCACGCAGGCGCCCATGCGATCGATCAGGCGCCGGGCCGGGTGCTCCTCGGACGAGAAGAAGTCGGGCTCGGCAATGGCCACGCGCAGCACCGGCATCTGCAGCCGGGCGAACCAGACACGGATCGTGGCCGGGATGCGGTCATCCGTCAGGATGCTCTGGAACAGCAGGGCCACCAGTTCGATCGTGGCACGCTCGGCGGGCGTGCCCGCGGCCGCCTTGAGCTCGCGGCTGCGCTCCTGCAGGTCACGCAACACCACCGCCGGACTGGGCGCACCCGAGCCGCCCTCAGCCAGCGCCGCCTCGCCCTGCGCCACCACCTGCTGCTGGGCACGCGCCATGGCCGCCGACAGCTGTGCCGAGGCCGGCTGGGCCTGAACGGTGTCGAGAAAGCCGGGCAGATGGCGCTCAACGATCTGGCCGAACTGCTCGAGAACCACGTCAGTGGCGATCCGGTGCCCTGCCACCGGGCGGGTCATCATCCGGGTTTCCTCGTCCAGGCGATGGCGATCACCGCTGCTGCCTGGGCCACTGCGTGTGTCGTCGGCAACGCCACCGGCATAGACACCGCCGGGCCCACCGGTGGAGGCGCCGCCCGATGACCCGCCACCCCGGCCTGACACGCTGCCACCACCCCCCCCGCTGCCACCCCCGCCTGCGCCAACGCTGGCGGGACCCGTCCCGTGCCG
>JAFLDI010000435.1 GCA_017302485.1 Burkholderiales bacterium
AGGCCCGGCCGTCGACCGAGCGCACCGGCGCCACGCCGGCGTAGGTGCCGGTGCAGAAGGCCTCGTCGGCGCTGTAGACCTGGGTCAGGCTGAAGTTCTTCTCAAAGGCCGGAATGCCGGCCTCGCGGCAGACCTGCAGCACGTTGGCACGGGTGATGCCGCCCAGGCAGTAGTCGCCGCTGCTGGTCCAGACCTCGCCCTTCCTGACGATGAAGAAGTGGGTGGAGTTGCAGGTGGCGACAAAGCCGTGCGGGTCCAGCATCAGCGCCTCATCCGCACCGGCCTCGGTGGCCTGGATGCAGGCGGTGATGCAGTTGATCTTGCTGTGGCTGTTGAGCTTGGGGTCCTGCACGTCGGGCGCGCCGCGGCGCACATGCACGGTGAACAGCTTCAGCCCCTGCGCCAGCAGCTCGGGCTTGGGGCGCTTGAACTCGGGCAGGATCACCACGGTGGCGTTGCCGATGCAGGCGCGCGGGTCCTGGTAGGGCGTGCGCTTGATGCCGCGCGTGACCATCAGCCGCACATGCACGCCGTCGTGCATGCTGTTGGCGGCCAGGGTCTCGCGCAGTGCGGCGGCCAACTGCGCGCGGCTCAGGCCGATGTCCAGCGCCAGCGCACGGGCGCCCTCGAACAGGCGGTCGAGGTGGGCGGCCAGGAAGACCGGCTCGCCGTCCACCACGCGCAGGCCTTCCCAGACACCGTCACCCAGCACGAAGCCGCTGTCGAAGACCGACACCACCGCCTCGGCCCGTGGCAGCAGCCGGCCGTTGATCCAGATGCGGATGTCGGCATTGCGTGGATCGTCGTGGAAGTCGTGGATGCTTTGGGCCATGGGTGCACTGAGCAGACTGAAGTCGCGTCAGTCTAGGGCCTGTTCACACGACCGCCATCCCTTCCGATCGTGCGAACGGACCCCAGCCGGGCACGTCCTGGCCATGCCGCATCGCCCCCCCGAGCTTGAGGGGCCGGCGCGGGTTGCGCGCTGGCGGCGGGCGGCCTACAAAGAGCGTGCCCCAGGAGGACACCATGCCCAACGCCGACGACATCCGCTGGTTCAAGACCGAGTTCGGGCCGCAGATCGAGGCCGCCGTGGCCGGCACGCCCTTGCCGCCGGACCTGGTGGTGGCGGTGGCCTGCCAGGAAACGGGCTCCCTGTGGGCGCCGATGCGGCGCCAGGGCTTGCCCACCGAGCGCATCGTCGCTCTCTGCGTGGGCGACACGCTGGACGCCGATGGCGGACGTCGAGCGTTCCCGCGGACGCGGCAGGAGCTGCTGGCCGCGCCGCGCGGTGAGGAGATGTTCGCCATCGCCCGCCAGGCCCTGCTCGACATGGCGGTCCATGTGACGGGCTACCAGGGCGTGGCCCGGCGCGCGGGCAAGTTCTGCCATGGTTTTGGCGTGTTCCAGCTCGATCTGCAGTTCTTCCGCGACGACCCCGACTACTTCCTCAACCGCGACTACGAGCGCTTCGACCAGACGCTCGCGCGCTGCGTGCACGAGCTGCGTGGGGCGCTGCGCCAACTGGGCCTGGAGGACCGTGACACGCTCAGCGATCTGGAGTCGGCGGCCGTGGGCATCGTCTACAACACCGGGGGCTTCAAGCCGGCCAAGGGCCTGAAACAGGGCTTCAACGACGGCCAGCGCTACTACGGCGAGGCGTTGTTCGACTACCTGCGCCTGGCGCACAGCGTGGCTGCCGCTGGCGCCCCTGCCACGCTGCCCGGCGCGGAGCCGGGGCAGGCGGTGATCGCGCAACCGGGCGTGGTGAGCGCCGGGGGCCCGTGGATGCGTGTGCAGACCTTCAGCAGCATGCTGCGCCTGCGCCGCAGCCCCGAGATCAGTGACCCGCCGCAGGCCAACGTGCTGTCCAATCTGCCTGACGGCCACCGGGTGCGGGCGCTGACCGGCGCCAAGGTCAAGGGCTTCATCGAGGTCGAGACCACCCTGGCCGGTGCGCTGCTGCGTGGTTTTGCCTCGGCCAAATACCTGGTGGCCGACGAGGAGCCGGTGGAGGAGCCGCTGGCACCGGTGCCCGTGGCTCCTGCCGTGAGCATGCCGCGCAGGCCCGGCTCGGTGACGCGCCGGCGCGACCCGGCCAACGCCCATTCGCTCAATGAGCGGGGCCAGCCGCAACGCAGCGGCGACACGGCGGACGCGCTGCGCCAGTCACTCGGGGCCATCATCGACTGGCTGGCGGTCGATGATCCGGCGCACCTGCGCTACCAGCCGGGTGGCGGCCGGACCTTCTGCAACCTCTATGCGCACGACTACTGCACGCTGGCAGGGGCCTACCTGCCGCGGGTGTGGTGGACGCCCGACGCGCTGCTGCAGTGGGCGGCGGGCCAGGGCGTGGAGCCGCAGTATGGCCAGAGCATCGAGGAAATGCGCGCCAACGATCTGTTCCGCTGGCTGCGCGGCGCCGGAGCGTCCTTCGGCTGGCGCCAGACCGGCACGCTCACCAAGCTGCAGACCGAGGTCAACCAGGGCGCGATCGGCCTGGTTGTGGCGCGGCGCAAGGAGGACGGGCGCTCCGGCCACATCGTGGCCGTGGTTCCCGAGACCGATGAACACCGCGCCCGGCGCGACGCCCAGGGCGAGGTGCTCGCGCCGCTGCAGAGTCAGGCCGGTGTGCGCAACTTCCGCCGCAGTACTGGCCAGGCCGGTTGGTGGACCGGCGAGGCGTTTGCCGAGTTCGCCTTCTGGCTGCACGCCTGAAGGCCAGGGCGAGGGATCAGGCCGGGTCGCCCGGCACGCCGCCCATCAGCACGCAGGCCAGCTCCAGCCGGCGCCACAGGTGCTCGGGCATCGCCAGGATGCCCTCGGGCGTGCGCTCGCGCATGACCCAGTCACGGATCTCGGCATGCTGCGCCGGGCTCAGCAAGTGGCGCTCCAGCATCTCGTCGAGGGTCTGCATCGCGGGCTCCTGCAGGGGGTGGCGTGCCGTGATGATCGCACGGCTCGCCGTGAAAGGCTCAGCCCTTCTTGCCCTGCGCGGCGACGGCGGCCGCAGCGGCGGCCGCGGCCGCGGCGTCACCCAGGTAGTAGCTGCGCAGCGGCTTGAGGTCGGCGTCCAGCTCGTAGACCAGCGGAATGCCGTTGGGAATGTTCAGGCCCACGATGTCGG
>JAFLDI010000436.1 GCA_017302485.1 Burkholderiales bacterium
GGCGCTGGCCGGCTGCAGCAGCCCGCCCCAGCGTGTGCAGCCGCTCACCGCGCCGCTGCCCGAGCGCCTGGCCGTGCCCGCCGGCTACACCCTGGTGTGGTCCGACGAGTTCGACCGCGACGGCCTGCCCGACCCGGCGCGCTGGGTGCATGACACGCACCGCAACCGCGAGGGCTGGTACAACAAGGAAGCCCAGTACTACAGCGACCGCCGCCTGGACAACGCCCAGGTGCGCGGCGGCCTGCTGCACATCACCGCGCGCCGCGAATCGCTGCGCGATCAGCCCGACTGGGGCGGCCAGCCCTACAGCTCGGCCCGCCTGATCACCAAGGGCCAAGGCGACTGGACCTACGGCTTCTTCCAGATCCGCGCCAAGCTGCCTTGCGGCCAGGGCACCTGGCCGGCGATCTGGATGGTGGGCAGCGGCGGGCGCTGGCCGGCCGATGGTGAGCTCGACATCCTGGAGCAGATCGGCGAGCGGCCCGACCGCGTCTTCAGCACCGTGCACACCCAGGCTGGTAGCGGCGGCTTCGGCAGCGGGGCCGAACGCACGCTGACCGACGTCTGCACCGCCTTCCACGACTACCAGATGCACTGGACGCCCACGCACATCGACTTCGGCATCGACGGCCTGCCGCACTACCGCTACCTGAACCACGGTGGCGACGCCTGGCCCTTCGATCGTCCGCAGTTCCTGATCCTCAACATCGCCATCGGCGGCGACCTGGGCGGGCGCGTGGACGACAGCATCTTCCCGGTGACGATGTCGGTGGACCATGTGCGGGTGTGGCAGGCGCCCACGTCGCCAGGGGGCGCCCGATGAAGGCCTGGCTGCTGGCCCTGCTGTTGAGCCTGGCCGGCGTGGCGCTGGCCACCCCGCCGCTGAAGGTGGCCAGCTACAACCTGCGTCTGAACGACGCCGGTGACGGCCCCAACGCCTGGCCGCACCGCCGCGAGCAGGTCCAGGCGCTGATCCGCTACCACCGTCTGGACCTGGTGGCCACGCAGGAAGGCCTGATCGACCAGATCCGCGACCTGGAAGCCATGCCCCGCTGGGCCCGCGTGGGCGTGGGCCGCGACGACGGCCGCGAGGGCGGCGAGCACTCCGCCATCTTCTTCCGCCGCGACCGCCTGGCGCTGGAAGACCACGGCGACTTCTGGCTCAGCGCCACGCCTGAGAAGCCGTCGATGAGCTGGGACTCCAACTGCTGCCACCGCCTGGCCACCTGGGCCCGGCTGCGCGACCGCGCCAGCGGCCAGCGCTTCATCGCCTTCTCGGTGCACTTCGACCACGAGGCGGCGGTGTCGCGCCGTGAATCGGCGCGGCTGCTGGTCGAGCGGGTGAAGGCCCTGTCCCAGGGCCTGCCGGTGCTGTGCCTGGGCGACTTCAACGCCACGCCCGACAGCGAGCCGGTGGCCATCATGCGGGGGGCGCTGCGCGATGCGCGTGAACTGAGCGAGACGCCGCCCTATGGACCGGTGGGGACCTTCAATGCGTTCCGCTGGGATGCGGCGGCGGACGAGCGCATCGACTACCTCTTCGTCAGCCCGGGGGTGCGGGTGCTGGACTACGCAGTACTGACCGACTCGTTGCGCGGGCGCTATACCAGTGACCACTTTCCGTTGGTGGTGACGGTGAAGTGGAAAAAGCTCGATCCGAGCGCAGGTTCTCAGAAGACATCCTAAGGGCGTACGCAACGGAGGTCAGGGGGACTCGTGGATCGATATCGGGCATAAGTGATGATGGCTTTTTCGTCTGGCAAATCGTTCCTCCAGTGGGGCTCAATGGGCTTCGTTGCCGCGTGTTGTGTCGCAGCCATAGGAAGTGCCCGGGCCGCCAGCTCCTACAGGGACACGGTGTGCGTGGGTTCGGAGTCGAAAGGGCTTGATGGTGATGCCATCCGGAAGATCGACGCCCTCGTAGAACGGGCGGCAGCTTCCCCCTTTGGGGTCGCTGGTACGTTCGTCACTGTTTTCCTCAGAGGCGAGTCACTGGCAGACCTGGGGCGCGGCCTCGCAGCCGCGTCGACATTGACCAAGCATCTTGAGGCCAGCGAGCATGTGCGGGCGTGGCCCGTTGATCTCAAGTTCCTGGCGCATCAGGAACAGCCGTGCACATCGGCGCGCGTTCTGGTTGAGGTATCAGCACTCCTCAACGAGAAGCCTCTGGTCGACCCCAAACGGTAGTCGAGCAAGGCCGAGGTCAAGCGTCGCCGCTCCTACTGCACGCGGCGGCAAGGGTCACGCCTCGCGTCTTGCAGTCGTGGCCCCCTTCTTGCCCATGTCATCGGGCGTGACGAACCCGATCGGCCGCTTGGGTGGATCGGGCGGCGTCATGAGTTCGCGCAGTGAGTCAAACACCATCTTGAGCTGGGCTCGGGCGTTGTGGCTGAACGTGTCGTGCCTCATGGCCAGCGCCGCTCCGCGAGCCGCTTGGCCAAGTCGGTATGCGTGGCCACGTTCGTGTCGAGGCCTGTATCGGCCGCCGCGATCATTCACACCGTCTTCGTCACCTTGCTCAGATGCCTGGGCTGGTCCGGGTCCAAGCCCCGCGCCTCGGCCAATTGCGCGGCCATGCCGTAGAACGCCTGGATCGCGCACGCCGGATCCAACTCCGGCAACGTCGCGGTGGGCAGCGTCAGGTCGCGCTCCGGCACATCGGCCGGCGCCGCCAGCAGCACCGCGGCACCCCGCTGGCGCATGTCGGCCGCCAGTGCGCGCAGTCCCGGTTGCGTGGGTCCACGCAGCGCGAAGACCAGCAGCGGGTAGCCCGGTTCGACCAGGGCCATCGGGCCGTGGCGGATCTCGGCGCCGCTGAAGGCCTCGGCCTGCAGGGCCGAGGTTTCCTTGAACTTCAGCGCGGCCTCCTGCGCCACCGACAGGCCCAGGCCGCGACCCACCACCATCAGCTGGCGGGCGCCTTGCAGCACCGGCAGTGCGGCGGACCAGTCGGCCAGGGCGGCGCGGGCCAGGTCGTGCGGCATCTCGGCCAGGGCGGCGTGCAGTGCGGCCGAGTCCTGCCAGTGGGCCACCAGGCGGGCGGCGGCGGCCAGGCTGGCGATGAAGCTCTTGGTGGCGGCCACGCTGCGCTCTTCACCGGCGTGCAGCGGCAACACGTGCTCGGCCGCCCGCGCCAGCGGCGACTCGGCGTCGTTGACCAG
>JAFLDI010000437.1 GCA_017302485.1 Burkholderiales bacterium
ACCTGATCGCGGTGGCCTCGCCTGCGCTGCTGAAGGGGCGGCGCCTGCGCACGCCGGCCGAGGTGGCGGCGCTGCCGCTGCTGCAGGCCGGCACGCGGCCCGACGCCTGGCGCCAGTGGTTCGAGGCCCAGGGCCTGCAGGTGGAGCAGGCCATGGCCGGCGCGCGCATGGAGCTGTTCTCGATGCTGGCCGAGGCGGCGGCGCAGGGCCTGGGAGCGGCGCTGGTGCCGCGGCTGCTGGTCGAGAACGAACTGGCGGCCGGCCGGTTGCAACAACTGCTGCCCTTTGCGCTGGACAGCGGCCGGCGCTACCACCTGCTGTACCCGCCGCACAAGGCCGATCTGGCGCCGCTGCAGGCGCTGGCCGACTGGCTGGCACACGAGGCGGCGGTACCCACTGGAAGGAGGGCTTGACGATGAGTGCACAGTCCCGCGGCCATTGCCTGTGCGGCGCGGTGCAGTTGCAGGTCCGGCTGCCGGCCCGCTGGGTGGCCCACTGCCACTGCACGATGTGCCAGCGCGCCCACGGCGCCGGCGTGGTCACCTGGGCCGGCTTCGACGAGGCGGCGGTGCAGGTGGGCGATGCGCATGGCCAATTGCGCTGGTATGCCTCCAGCCCCGAGGCGCACCGCGCCCACTGCGGCCGCTGCGGCACGCCGATGCTGTTCACTTCCAGCCGCTGGCCGGGCGAGCTGCATGTGGCGCGCGCGTTGCTGGACCACGCACTGACCCAGCCGCCTGCGGCGCATGTCTTCCATGACAGCCATGTCGACTGGCTGGTCCTGGGCGATGACCTGCCGCGCCATGCCGCCACGGACAGCGCTTGAGCCCTACACTGGCTGATCGCCGTATGGAGTGCTGACGATGAAGCCGATGTTTGCATCCGTGTTGGCTGCCGCCCTGTTGGGCCCTCTGACCAGCAGCCCCGCGGCAGCGCAGCCCGCTGAACCCGCCTGGACCGTGGCTGGTCGCCAGGGCCAGGTGCGCCAGGTGATCGTGCCCACGGCGCTGGCCAGGGATGAGGCCGCCTACCAGCGCCAGATCGCCCAGCTGTGCGGTGCCGACGAGACCTGCTTCCTGAACTTCTACACCAATAGCAGCGGCGCCGAGGTGACGCTGCCACTGCCCGACGCCATCGCCAACGAGGCCACCGCCACCTGGCGCCGCTCGATGAAGAACGGGGCGAAGCTGTTCACCTGGAGCTGCCGGCTGCAGGTACCCGACCGGCCCTGCTTCTGACGACGGCCATGCGCCCTGTCGGCGAATTGCTGCCCATCGACCGCGAGCCGTCGGTCGCGTTGCGCGCCGCGGCCGAGGCCGTGGAGCCGCTCGGCTGGGTGCTGCAGGCCACGCTCGACTTGTACGCCAGGCGCGGCTACCAACCCCCGTGGATCGGCCATGTGTGGCGAGAGGATGATGCGTACCGGGGCTCCTGTGGCTGGGCCGGTCCACCGGATGCCACGGGCGAGGTGGAGCTGGCCTACTTCAGCTTTCCGGGACACGAAGGGCAGGGCGTGGCCACGCGGATGGCGCGGGCGCTGCTGGCGCAGTGCTTCCCGGCGGCCGAGGGTCTGCGGCTGATCGCTCACACGCTGCCGCAGGAGGGACCGTCGTGCCGCATCCTGCGCGGCCTGGGCTTCGAGTGCCTGGGGCCGATCGAGCACCCCGACGATGGCACGGTCTGGAAGTGGCGTGAGCCCGCCCAGGTCGCAGCCGAGGTGCCAGAGGCGGCGCTGCTGCAGCGTCTGGCAGCCATGCCGGCCGAGTTGCACTCGGCGCTGTCCGGCCTGGACACCGCCACGCTGCGCCGCCAACCGCCGCAGGACCGCTCACCGCTGCACGAGCACGCCTTTCACCTGTGGGACTGCGAAGCACGGCTGTACGCACCGCGCATCCGGCGCACCCTGGGCGAGACCTTGCCCTGGCTGGCGCCGATGGCCATCGGTGCCTGGGTCAAGGAGCATGGCTACTTCAACCGTCCGTTGGTCGAGGGCTTGGAGGGCTTTGCCCAGGCCCGGGGCGCGCTGGTCGAGACGCTGCGCGCACTGGCACCCGCGGACTGGGGCCGTCTGGCGCGCCGCGCCGATGGGCGGCATCACAGCGTAAGGGCCCTGATGGATGAACTGCTGGCCCACGACGAGGACCACCGCCAGCGCATCGCGGCGATCCTGGCCGTCTGAGCTTCAGCCTCGGGCGTTGTCGGCCGCGCTGGTGAAACTGTCGGCGAAGAACTGCTCGGCCGGCAGGCCGCAGCGCTCGGTGAAGTCACGCTGCGCCGCGTCCACCATTGCCGGCAGGCCGCAGGCGTAGACCTGGTGACCGGACAGGTCGGGGTGGTCGGCCATCACGGCCTGGTGGACCAATCCGGTGCGGCCGCGCCAGTCGTCCTCGGGCCGGGCCTCGGACAGCACCGGCACGTAGCGCAGCGTCGGCATCTGCGCGGCGGTCGCTTCGGCCCAGGCGTGCAGGTACAGATCGCGCCGGCTGCGGCAGCCCCAGTACAGCGTGGCGGGCCGGGTGATGCCCTGCTGCTGCAGGCGCTCGATCAGCGCCTTGACCGGCGCCAGGCCGGTGCCCGAGGCCAGCAGGATGATCGGCGCGGCCGAGTCCTCGCGCAGGAAGAAGCTGCCGAACGGACCTTCCATGCGCACGATGTCCTTTTCCTTCATCGTGCTGAACACCTGGTCGGTGAACAGGCCGCCGGGCAGGTGGCGCAGGTGCAGCTCGATCGCCGGGGGGGTGCCCAGGTTGTGCGGCGCGTTGGCCATCGAATAGGCGCGTCGGCTGCCGTCCCGCAGGATGAACTCGATGTACTGGCCCGCGTGGTAGCTGAAGGCCTGGTTGGCCGGCAGTTGCACACGCAGGCACATCACGTCGGGCGCCAGCCGCTCCATTGACAGCACGCGGCCCGGCAGCTTGACCACCGGGTGCTCGCCGGCCCCGGCCACGCTGCGTGCCTCGACCACGCAGTCGGTCTGCGGCGTGGCGCAGCAGGTCAGGATCAGGCCCTGGGCTTCCTCGGCGGCTGTGAGCGCCTTCTCGGCGTGGGCGCCGTGGATCACGCGGCCCTCGGTCAGGCGCGACTTGCAGCTGCCGCAGGCGCCGTCCTTGCAGCCATACGGCAGGCCGATGCCGGCGCGGATGGCGCCATTGAGGATGGGCTCGTCGCGCGCCCCATCGAAATGGCGCTCGG
>JAFLDI010000438.1 GCA_017302485.1 Burkholderiales bacterium
GGGCATCTCGCTGGGCGGCAATGCGCTGCTGCGCTGGGCCCAGGAAAGCGGTGACAGCGCGGCCGCCACCGCCTCCGCCGTGGCCGCGGTGTGCTCGCCGATCGATCTGGTGGCCGGCGGCATGGCACTGGGGCGCGGGCTGAACCGGCACGTCTACACCCCGATGTTTCTGCGCAGCATGCTGCCCAAGGCCATGGCCAAGTGGGACCAGCACCCGGGCCTGTTCGACCGCGATCGGCTGCGTGCCGCCCGCACACTGTTCGAGTTCGACGAGGTCTTCACCGGCCCGGTGCATGGGTTCAAGGGCGCGCTGGACTACTGGACACGTGCCTCGGCCAAGCCGCACCTGGCGGCCATCCGCATCCCGGCGCTGGTGGTCCATGCGCTCAACGACCCCTTCGTGCCCGCCGCCAGCCTGCCGCGGGCCCACGAGGTGGGCCGCCACGTGACGCTGTGGCAGCCCCCGCAGGGCGGCCATGTGGGCTTTGCCAGCGGTCGATTCCCCGGCCACGTCACGGCCATGCCGCAGGCGGTGAGCGACTGGCTGGCTGAACACGCGTAAGCTGCGCCCATGGACGAGATCGTCAAGGCCGCGCTGGCCAAGTGGCCCAACGTGCCCGCCTGCCACGACTGGCTGGCGCTGGATGCGCGCGGCGACTGGTACATGCGTGACGAGCGCATCCAGCGCGCCGGGCCTTTCCCGCAGGTCAAGGGCAGCGCCATCCGCCACGACAAGCTGCGCGCCTTCATCCACCGCAACTACGAGGCCGACGCGCAGGGCGCCTGGTACTTCCAGAACGGTCCGCAGCGGGTGTACGTGACGCTGGAGGCCGCGCCCTATGTGTGGCGGGTGGACAGCGACGGCGCGCTGCACGCGCACACCGGCCAGACGGCCCGGGCGCACCAGGCCTGGCTGGACGAGGGTGGTCGCTTGTTCGTCGACGCCGACCTGGGTTTCGGCATCGTCCACCCGCAGGACATGCTGGCCGCCTCCGAGGCGCTGGAGCGTGGCGACTGGCCACTGGCCGAGCTGCCGTTTGCGCAGATGCCGGCGCGCTTCGGCTACCGATTGCACCCGCAGCCATGAAAAAGGCCGCCCCGCGGGCGGCCCTGGTCAGCATGCAGCCTGGGGTTCACTTGGCCTCGGCCGGCGCCTTGGGCTCGTCGAACTTGCCGCCAGCGTTGTTGACCATGTAGACCACGGCACGGCCGACTTCCAGGTCGGAGGTGTCGCCGCCGCCCTGGGCCGGCATGGCGTTCTTGCCCTTGAGCGCCGAGTTCAGCAGCGCCGCGTAGCCGGCGCCCAGGCGCGGACCCCAGGCCGAGGCGTCGCCGAACTTGGGCGCGCCCAGCGCACCGGCAGCGTGGCAGGCAGCGCACACGGCCTTGTAGACCTCTTCACCCGAACGGGCGCCGCCACCGGCCTTGGCGACCATGACCTCGACCGTGCCCACCGGCTGCAGGCGTTCGGCCACAGCCTGCGCTTCGGCCGCCGGGTCGCTCATCTTCTGGCTGTTGGGCAGGAAGAAGATGCCCACCAGCACCACCAGCAAGGCAACCACCGCCAGGGTGACCAGGTTCTTGGAGCTGGCCTCGCCGCGTTGACGGGCCGGGGTGTGAACGTCGCGCATGGGATCCTCGGGGGGCAGGGATGGGTTGTCAGTTCAGTCCCCGCAGGCTCGGGAACATGAACTTGCGATTATAGGCCGCACCCCAGGGTCATCCCTGACTCGGGATTGACACTGCTAGAATCCGCGGCTTCCTGCGCTGCGCCCGTAGCTCAATGGATAGAGTACTGGCCTCCGAAGCCAGGGGTTGCTGGTTCGATCCCAGCCGGGCGCGCCAACCATGCCTCCTCGCCGGGGACTCGCCACTGGGAAGTGGCGCCGCCCTGCCTGCGAATGTCGATGGGCCCTGAGCCTTCCGGGCCCGCCGCTCTGCGTAAGCCGGCATGGGGCTGGACAGGTCGGCCCCGAGTCAACGCGAGAGGTCCCCGTCATGAGAGTCACATCGCCCGGCTGTGCCCGGCTGGGTCGCACCTTGCTCACCCTGTGTCTGGGCGCCTGCCTGCTGACCGGTGTCGGTGCCCAGACCCGCCCCGGCACGCCGGAGCAGGAACAGCGTCTGGCCGAGTTCCACAAGCTGCGCCAGGCCAACAACTGGCCAGCCGCCAAGGCGGTGCTGGACCCGCTGGTGGCCGAGGGCTTCCACGCGGCCCTGGTGCAGTTGGCCGAGGCGCACATGGAGGGCAATGCGCTGGCCCCCAAGGACCAGGCCGCCGCGCTGCGGCTGTTCGAGCGCGCCGCCGACAGCGGCGGCAACGTGCAGGCCATGAACCGGGCGGGCTTCATGCATCTGGACGGCGTGGGCACCGAGAAGAACCCGGCCCAGGCGCTGAAGTGGTACCAGCGCGCGGCCGAAGGCGGCGACATGGCCACGGCGGCCTACGTGGGCTACATGGTGGACAACGGCATCGGCACCGCAGCCTCGGGCAAGGAGGCGGTGCGCTGGCTGCAGATGGCCGCCAAGGCCAAGAACGCCAACGCCATGAACAACCTGGGCCTGCTGCTCACCAAGGGCCGCAATGACCTGCCCGCGCAGGCCGACGAGGGTCACTACTGGAGCGTGCTGGCCGCCGTCAACGGGCATGAGGGCGCGAAGAACCGTCTGGCGGGCGAAGGCTACCGCTCGCCGGTGGATGTGCTGCGCGCCATCAACACCATCGTCAACCAGTCCGGCGGCCGCTACAAGGTGGCCAACTTCAAGGACAAGGGCATCTACGGCGGCACGTTGACGCTGTATTCCTCGGTGCCCACCGGCTCCGTGGGCAAGGATGAGGTGACCTGGATGATGGATTTTGGCACCCAGCCCGATCCGGCGCTGCGCACCACCATCGCGGCGAAGTTCCGCAAGAGCCACCTGCGGCCCGACTACGAGGGCCCGGAATGGCGCAAGAAGATCCTGGCCGCGATGCAGCTGGGCGTGGCCCCTCCTGATCACTTCGTGTGGGACGGCGACCTGAAATGAATCGCCCGGTCCTGCACACCCTGTTGTGGGCGGCCGCACTGGGCTGCACCGCCGCCCCAGACGGGGCCGACGCGCAGACCCGCGCCCAGGCCCTGGGATACTACCGGCGCGACGCCGACGAGGCCAGCCGCCAGCGCATGGCCAGCCAGTT
>JAFLDI010000439.1 GCA_017302485.1 Burkholderiales bacterium
CCGCTGGAGCTGTCTCTACTGGGCTACTCGATGAACGATGGCCAGCTGGCGGCCCAGGGCGTGCGCCTGCTGGGCCGCTACTTCGACAACGAACTGGGCGAGCGCATCCATCAGGCCGACCCGCACCTCATCCTGGTGCCCTCGGTCTGGCCCGAGACCTATTGCTACGTGCTCTCCGGCGCGCTGCACAGCGGCCGACGGGTGGCGGTGTTTGACCTGGGGGCCCAGGCCGACCGGGCGCGCAGCCACGACCCCCAGCACCTGGTGCTGCCGCTGGCCCTGGCCGACCAGCCCGAGGTGCTGGCGCAGGTGCTGCTGGGCTCGGCGCGTGCCCCGGTGCTGCCGCAGCGCCCCGAGCCGGTGCGTGCCCAGGGGGGCGCATGAAGAGCCACTACACTAGCGCAGTGACCGTCGCCACGCCGCTCCGTGCCCGCTGTGCCTGCCGCTTCGACCGCCGGAGGGTTGCCCCTTGAGCGTGTCGGCCGTCGACCAGCTGCTGGTGCGCCGCAGTTCGTGGCAGATCCAGCGGGCGGTGATCTTCGCGCTGATGATGCGCGAACTCAAGACACGCTTCGGCGGCCAATGGACCGGTGCGTTCTGGATGCTGGTGCAGCCGATCGCCGAGCTGATGATGTTCCTGTGGATCAACACCGTGATCCGCGGGCGCGTGGTGCGCGACGGCTACGACTTCGTCGTCTTCCTGCTCGCCGGGGTCACCGGGTTCCGGCTGTTCCGGGTGCTCTGGACCCGGCTCAGCCATGCGGCCTCGGCCAACAAGGGGCTGTTCGGCTTCAAGCAGGTCAAGCCGATGGACGCCTTCATTGCCCGCGCGGCGCTGGATGTGGTGCTGGAGATCGTCATCTTCGTGATCACGGCCCTGCTGCTGGCCCGGATGGGCTACGGCCCGCTGATGCCCTCGGACATCCTGGCCTACCTTGGCGTGGTGACCGTCTGCGTGCTGTTCGGGCTGGGCATGGGCATCAGCTTTGCCGTGCTGCTCGACGTGGCACCGCGCCTGGAGGCCATCACCCATGTGCTGACGATGCCGTTGATGATCCTGTCCGGCGTCATCTTTCCCTTGCACCGCCTGCCCCCCGAAGCCCTGGAGGTGCTGCTTTACAACCCGCTGCTGCATCTGGTCGAGATGGCCCGCCTGGCCTTCCTGCCCGGCTATGTGCCCCTGCAGGGCGCCGGCATGGTCTACCCGCTGGTCTGGACGCTGGTCACGCTGACCTTGGCCATGATGCTGTACCGCTGGCGGCGGCGCATGCTGATCGCCTCGTGAGGCCACGATGATCGAACTCGTCAACCTCACCAAGTACTACCCCACGCCGCAAGGGCGGTACTATGTCTTCCGGGACCTGAGCTTCACCTTTCCGGACGGCGTGAGCATCGGCCTGATGGGCCGCAACGGCGCCGGCAAGTCGACGCTGATGCGCCTCATGGGCGGCCTGGACACGCCGGACAGCGGCGAGGTGCGCACGCCCAACAGCATTTCCTGGCCAGTGGGCTTCTCCTCGGGCTTCCAGGGCTCGCTGAGCCCGCGCGACAACGTCCGCTTCGTCTGCCGCGTCTACGGCGCCACCGGTGAGACCATGAAGGAGCGGGTGCGCTTCGTCGAGGATTTCGCCGAGATCGGCCGCTTCTTCGACATGCCGATGAAGACCCTGTCCGCCGGCATGCGTGGGCGGGTCAGTTTCGGCCTGAGCATGGCCTTTGCCTTCGACTACTACCTGGTCGACGAGGGCATGGCCGCCGGCGATCCGATCTTCCGCAAGAAAGCGAAGGCCGCCTTCAAGGACCGGGTCAGCCGCGCCAACCTGATCCTGGTCTCGCACAACATCAAGGACATCCAGGAACTGTGCGACGTCGTGGTCGTCCTCGAGGGCGGCGCAGCCACGCTCTATGAGGATGTCGCCGAGGGCCTGCGGGTCTACCAGAACATGAAGTCGCCCAGCGCGACGACCCCCCGATGAACATCCTCAAGATCCTCACCCCGCGTGTCGTGGCCCTGCTGACACTGGTCCTGCCGGCGGCGCTGGGGACCGTCTACTACTTCGGCCTGGCGGCTGACCGCTATGTCAGCCACACCGTGGTCGGCGTCAAGGACACCGGCGAGTCCGCCGCCCCCAGCGGTGGCATGGCCAGCGCGGCCTCGGTGCTGCTGGGGGGCGGCGGCTCGCCCACCTCGCTGGGCGACACCTACTACCTGCAGAACTACATCCGCTCGATGGACCTGCTGAACAAGCTCGACGCCCGGCTCAAGCTGCGCGAGCACTTCAGCCGCTCCGGGCTGGACCCGGTCTACCGCGTCTGGGACTGGACCACCCAGGAGGCCTTCCTCGAGTTCTTCCGTGCCCGCGTCGAGATCACCCACGACGACTTCTCCGGCCTGGTGACCGTGGATGTCCAGGGCTTCGAGCCGCGTTTCGCCCAGGCCCTGGCGCAGGGCATCCTGCAGGAGAGCGAGGCTTTCATCAACGAGTACTCGCACCGCATCGCGCGCGAGAAGATGCGCTTTGCCGAGGGCGAGCTGCAGGCCTCCCGCAAGCGCCTGGAGGACGCCAAGCAGCAGGTGGCCACCTTCCAGACCACCTACAAGCTGCTCGACCCCGGCTCGCAGGCCGCGGCGGCCAGCTCGCTCACCGCCGGCCTGCAGGCCAAGCTGGCCCAGCAGGAGTCCGAACTGCGCGCCGCGCTGGCCATCATGCAGGACGACTCCTTCCAGGTCCGCACCCTGCGATCGCAGCTGGCGGCCACCCGCGCCCAGCTCGAGGCCGAGCGTGCCCGCTCCACCGGCGCCAGCGTCGACAGTGCCCAGTTGCCCGCGCTGACCCTGAAGTTCCAGGAGCTGCTGTCCAGCGCGGTCTTTGCCGAAGAGGCCCACAAGGCCGCCCTGCTGGCCTACGAGCAGGCCCGTCTCGATGCGGCGCGCAAGCTCAAGACGCTGGTCGTCATCGAGCCCCCCACGCTGCCCCAGGAAGCGCTGCATCCGCGCCGCCTCTACAACCTGTTGACTGTGATGGCGCTGGCCTTCATGGTCTTCGTGATCACCCGGCTGACCCTGGCCACGATCCGCGAGCACCAAGACTGATCTATGAAGAACCGTCTCCTCCCCGCCCTGCCGCTGCTGCTGGCCCTGCTGGCTCCGTCCCTGGTGTCGGCCCAGACCCCG
>JAFLDI010000044.1 GCA_017302485.1 Burkholderiales bacterium
GCTGCTGGCCTATGCCGGCGAGGCCGGCGCCTGTGCACCGGCCTGGGCCGACGAGGCCTGGGCCGCGATGGCGCCCAGCATGCAGGCGGCGCGGGACGGTGGCCTGGTGAGCACGGCGCTGGTCAATCTGGCACTGGCACAGGCCCACCGCGCGCTGGCCCAGGGCGAGCCGCTGCAGGCCCTGCCCGCCTTGCAGGAGGTGGCCGGGTTCGGGCACCGGCTGCAGGATCCGTTCACCGGCGCCGAGGCGGTGTGCCGCGCACTGCTGTTGACCAGCCTGGTCATGATCCGCTGCGGCGAGGCCGCGCAGGCCCAGGCGCCGCTGCTGGCGGTGCACACCATGCTGCAGCGCGCGACGCCTCTGGCCGACCCGGACCGCCTGGCCGACTACGAGGCCTATCGCAAGGTGGTCCAGCTGGCGATCGCCGCGGTGAACCTGCGGCGCACCGTCGGGCATGACCAGGCGCGTCTGCCGGCGGTCTGCCGGCGGGTGGCGGAGATGGCGGTCCACCTGTTCGGTGCGCCGAGGGACCGCTTCATGGCGTCGATCGGCCTGGCCGGGGTCGATGGCACGCCGGAGGTGCGCCGTGTCGCGTGATGTGCTGCCGGCCGGCGCCAGGCTGGACGCCTTGGAACTGCTGTGGCCGGGGCAGCTGCGCCTGATGCTGCGCGACGTGCCTGACCCGCAGCAGGCCGCCCGCGCGCTGTCGGCCACCCTCGTCTTCGGCGCCGGCGCAGAGCACACCTGGCGGGTCGAGCTGCCGCTGCAGCTGGAGGCACCGTCGCAGCCCGGCACGGTCTGCCTGCACGGCCACTGGGCGGCGCAGGCGGCGCCGCTGCGGCAGATCGAGTTGCACGGCGGGCTGGACGTGACCGTTGCGCCGGCACTGGCGGCCTCGATGGCCCGTCTGCACGCCGACGACGACGCCGCCTATGACGCGATGTTCCTCGAGAAGCGGCATCGCTGGGGCAGCGCCGCCACGCAGTTCTTTCTGGCGCAGCAGAACGCCCGCCACTTTGGCGGCTCGCCGGCCTATCGGTGCGCGTCGGCGGTGATCTGCGGCTACAAGGCCGTCGAGATGGCCCACCCCGGCTGCCTGGACGAGGCCGCCACACTGCTCGACCTGGCGGTGAGCGGGCTGGACGTGCTGCCGCCCCATCGCCACCCGCGGCGCAACCCGGAGCATCTGCGGGTGTCCTTGCTGACCACGCGCTGGCATGTGGACCTGGCGCGCGATCGGCGGGCCGAGGGCCTGATGACGCTGGAGCGGGTGGTGCAGGCGCTGGACCGGGTGACCGTCTGGAGCACCCCGGCCTACCCGGGCGGCCGCTCGCTGGTGCTGCAGGGCTGGCTGAAGTATTGCGGCGGCGACATCGATGGCGCACGCGCGGCGTGGACGCGCGCGGTGTCGCTGTTCGACCTGGCCGTGCGCGACGCCCACCCGGACCGCGGGGTCGTCTACGCCGAACTGCGCGATGTGCAGGACTCTGCCGTGCTGGCCGCCCGTGGTCTGAAGAGCCTGACTGCCCAGGGTCCGACCGCGCCGCGCCTGAGCACCATCGCGGTGTTCCTGCGCGTGTCGCGCGTCGGCGGCGCCGCCGCCGAGCGCCTGTTCGACCACCTGTGCCGCTGGACGGACACCCGCTGAGGGCCGGCTGTCACACCCAGCGTGTTCCAATTTGCCGCCCCGTGCGGCCCGTTTCCTGTTGATCTACTGACACCATGTCCACCCTGACCTCGTCTTCCAGCGCCGTCCTCCCCGTCATCATGGCCGGGGGCAGCGGCACCCGGCTGTGGCCGCTGTCGCGTGCCGGCTTTCCCAAGCAGTTCCTGGTGCTGTCGGGCGACTCCAGCCTGTTCCAGCAGGCCGCACAGCGCCTGACCGCGTTGTCCGGCCCGGACCTGACGGTGCAGCCGCTGGTGGTGGTGGGCAATGCCGAGCACCGCTTCGTGACCCTGGAACAACTGCGCGAGATCGGACACGAGCCTGCGGCGCTGCTGCTGGAGCCGGCAGGCCGCAACACCGCGCCGGCGCTGACGCTGGCCGCGCTGCAGGCCCGGGCCAATGGCACCGACCCGGTGATGGTGGTCACCCCGGCCGACCAGACGGTGGCCGACACCGCCGCCTTCAATGCCGCGCTGCGCCAGGCGGTGGAGACGGCGGCCCAGGGCAGCATCGTGATCCTGGGCGTGACGCCCGACAAGCCCGAGACCGGCTACGGCTACATCCGTGCCGAGGCCGGCAGCGGCACGCCGGCGCGGGTGGCGCGCTTCGTGGAGAAGCCTGACGCCGCCACCGCCCAGGCCTACCTGGCCGAGGGCGGCTACACCTGGAACTCGGGCATGTTCGTGCTGCGCGCCTCGGTGTGGCTGGCGGCCCTGGCGCAGTTCCGCCCCGACATCCTGGCCGCCACCCAGGCCGCCTGGGATGCCCGCCAGACCGATGGCCGTTTCGTGCGCCCCGACCAGGCCGCCTTCGAGGCTGTGCCCGCCGAGTCGGTGGACTATGCGGTGATGGAGCGCTGCCCCGGCAGCGCCTTCGACATCCGCGTGGTGCCGCTGGACGCCGGCTGGAACGACCTGGGTGCCTGGGATGCCGTGTGGCAGGTGGGTGAGCAGGACGCGGCAGGCAATGTCAGCGCCGGCGACGTGCTGCTGCACGACACCCAGCGCACCCTGGTCCACGCCAGCAGTCGCCTGGTGGCCACCGTGGGCGTGCGCGACCTGGTGGTGGTGGAAACCGCCGACGCCGTGATGGTGGCCGACCGCAGCCGCAGCCAGGACGTCAAGCACATCGTCAACCACCTGGGCGCCAGCGGCCGCGGCGAACAGGTGCTGCACCGCAAGGTGCACCGCCCCTGGGGCTGGTACGACAGCATCGACATGGGCCCGCGTTTCCAGGTCAAGCGCATCATGGTCAAGCCGGGGGCGTCCTTGAGCCTGCAAATGCACCACCACCGCGCCGAGCACTGGATCGTGGTCAGCGGCACGGCCGAGATCACCAACGGCGACAAGACCCTGCTGCTGACCGAGAACCAGAGCACCTACATCCCGCTGGGCCAGGTGCACCGCCTGGCCAACCCGGGCAAGGTGGACCTCGAGATCGTCGAGGTGCAGTCGGGCAGCTACCTGGGTGAGGACGACATCGTCCGCTTCGAGGACACCTACGGCCGAACGGCCTGAGGACACCAGCACCCGTTGCCGTGGCACCACAGGGACCTGCCCGGCAGCATCCCTCTCGGCAGTCGTGCGGGTCGATACCCGGCTCATCGACGCTGCAGCGCTGTCCCCCCGGCTGCATGCGCCTTCAGAGAGGCGGTCGGCCGAGGTGGACTGAACCGCGCTCAGAGCGTGCCACTTTTCCGACAGAACCCCACGAATAGGGCCGTGCGGCCAGACACCGATCGAGGGTTTGGAGCGAAAATTTGCAGTTGGTAACCGGCATCCGAGCCGCCTCCCCACCCCATTGTTCACATGCGGCATCGTCCTGTTCACTTCGGCATGCGCCAGACCGGCCACTCGCCGCACCAGTACGTTCATTGCCGAGCCCAGGATCCGGGCCGTGCGGGTTGGCTGGAACTGGGGCGTCCGCCAGCCGGCGTGTCCGCTCAGCCGGCCTTCATGACAGACCCGGCGGCCCCGACGCTGCATCGCCGGTGCGGGCTCACGTCAGACGGTTTGCCTGCCACACGGTGGCGGGCGATGGCCGCTGGGCGCCGAGACCTGGCATGGCATGTGCGGCAGCCGGTTGTCGTCGGGGCTGGCCCGAGTCCGATGACGCTTGAGACGATCGCCAGGCAACGGCCACGGTCCAGTGGGCCGTCCTTCTTGCCAGCCGGGTCGGGTGACCTGCCGGCACCTGATGAGCAAGCATGAAACAAGCGCCCCCGGTACCAGAACACGCACACGCCCAAACGCTTCCGCTGGGCATCGAACTCACGCCCGGCGCTGATGGAGCGCCGCGCCGCGTCATGCTGGAGCTGGCGTGCCGAATCGGCAATGCCGCCATGATCGCCGGGTGGAAGATGGGAAGCGCCCGCTGCGAGCCGGGGGCCAGCCGGCAGGCGCTCAACTGGCGGACGGTGCGGGTCGAGCGCCCAGACGTGGCAGCACATTTCAGCCTGCCTGACGGCGATGACATGGGATTCGTGCTGCTGACGGAAGGACCCGTCGGCGATGATCTGCTGCTGAATTGCTCGGCGCCTGGCCTGCCCGATCAGCCCGTGCTGATCCGTCTGACCCAGAGTTCCGAGGCCCAGGCCCAGCTGGCGCTGCATACCAAGACGACACCGCCGCATGTGGTGCTCGACATCCTGATGGGGCTGCGTCCGTTCACGACCCTGTGGAACCGCCTGGTCTGCCTGCTGTCACCCCGCCTCGGGGCCTGCCCGCAGGCCAGAGGTCACCTGGAATGGGTGGCCGTCAACCCGACGACGGGCGAAGGGGTCCTGGCGGGTTGGGCCTTGCATCAGCCCAGTGCGGTGTTGTGGATCGAGAGCGATGATGGTCAGATCTTCCGGCTGGACCGCGCCTTCCGCACCTTCCGCCAGGACGTTCTGGATGCCATGCCGTCCTTTGGCTCGCCAGGCCAGAAGGCCGGTCTGGTGGCCCATGTCTCCGGCCTGCACCCGGGCCAGCGCGTGCAGTTGAAGCTGCTCAACACCGAGGGCCTGTGGACCTTGGGTGAGGCGACCAGCACCGGCCTGTCTGACGACCCCTTGCAGACGGCGCGGCAGTTGTTCGGGATCGAGACACCCCTGGCGGATCTGCAGGCGCGCTTTGCCGCGGTCGATCATGCGGTCCTGGGCCCGCTGCTGCGCCGCCGCCGCGCGGCCTGGGCTGAAGTGCCGGTGGATGTGCAGGCGCTGGGTCCGGTGCCCAGCTCGCCACTGGCCAGCGTGATCGTCCCGCTGTACGGGCGAATGGATTTCGTCGAGCACCAGTTGCTGGCGTTCTCGAGCGACCCCGTCTTCCGGGACCGGGTCGAGTTGATCTATGTGATCGATGATCCCCGGTTGAATTCCCACTTCCGCAGCTACGTCACCGCGCTGCATCAGCTCTATGACGTGCCCTTGCGCTGGGTCTGGGGGGGGCTCAATCGCGGCTATGCCGGGGCCAACAACCTGGGCGCAGGCATCGCCACGGCGCCCTACCTGGTGTTCCTGAACAGCGACGCCTTCCCATGTGCCCCCGGCTGGCTGGAGTCGTTGACCACGGTGTTGCGCGACCACCCGAAGATCGGCGTCGTCGGGCCGCGGCTGCTGTTCGCGGATGGCTCGATACAGCACGCAGGCATGGAGTTTCGTTACAGCGAAGCGTTCAACATCTGGACCAACCATCATCCGATGATGGGCCTGGATCCCTCCTTGGACAGGCGCCGGGGCCTGACACTGGTTCCTGCCGTGACGGGCGCCTGTCTGACGATCCGGCGATCCGACTTCGAGGCCGTGGGAGGATGGAATACCGACTTCCTGGTGGGCGACTTCGAGGATTCCGACTTGTGCCTGCAGATGCGGGACAAGGGACTGCAGATCGCCTACCTGCCCGAGGTTTCATTGACCCACCTGGAACGGCAGTCGTTTCGACTGCTCGATCTCGACGCGTTCCGCCAGCGTGTCACGCTCTACAACGCCTTCCGGCATCAGCAGCGTTGGCGCAAGCTCATCGAGAGTGATGCGTCTGGCCACCCCGAAAGACCGACTGCATGAACGCGCCGCGCGAGAGAATTCTGGTGGTGGCGCACGGCCACCCTGATTTCAGCCTGGGTGGCGGCGAGATCGCTGCCTATCGACTCTTCAAGGCGTATCAGGATGCACCTGACGTGGAGGAGGCGTTCTTCCTGGCGCGCGCCGATCGGGGCCGCGGCGCCTGTGGCTCGATCGGCCTGCGTCGCGCCGGCGAGTACCTCTGGGAACAGGCCGTCCACGACTGGCACCTGATGAAGGCTGTGCACCAGGAGTCGCTGCACACCTGGTTCACCGACCTGATCCGGCAACTGCGCCCGACCATCGTCCATGTGCACCACTATGCGCACCTGGGGCTGGAGTTCCTGCGCGTGATCAAGAAGGTGGATCCGACCATCCGCATACACGTCACGCTGCATGAGTACATGGCGATCTGCAAGAACAACGGGCAGATGGTGAAGACCGGCACGAATGCGCTGTGCAGCAGCGCCACCTTCGACGAGTGTCAGCGTTGCTTTCCGTCCTTGCGTCCTGAGGACTTCTGGCTGCGCAAGCAGTTCTTCAAGGCCCACTTCGCTGTGGCGGACAGTTTCATCGCGCCGTCCGATTTTCTGCGCAGGCGCTACATCGAATGGGGCATTCCGGCCTCGTCGATCGTGACGATCGAGAACGGTCAGGATGACCTGCCTGCGCTGCCGCCCCGGCCGCTGCGCAAGGGTGAGCGCCGCAATCGCTTTGCGTTTTTCGGCCAGATCAACCCGTTCAAGGGACTGGATCTCCTGCTGCGCGCACTGGAGGCCCTGCCGGACGAAGACCGCGAGCAGCTCCAGGTGGAGATCCACGGCGCCCACTTTGAACACCAGTCGACAGAACTGCAGGACACCGTGCGTCGGCTGCTGGAGCCCCTGGTCAAGGCGCGGACAGTGCGTTGGGCGGGGCCGTACCGCCCCGAACAGTTGCGGCAGCGCATGGCGGCGGTGGACTGGGTGCTGGTGCCGTCCATCTGGTGGGAGAACTCGCCGCTGGTGATCCAGGAGGCCTTCCTGTGCGGCCGACCGGTGATCTGCGCCGACATCGGTGGCATGGCTGAGAAGGTGCGCGATGGCATTGACGGTCTGCACGCCCCCGTGGCCGACCCCTGGGGCTGGGGTCACACGCTGGTGCGCGCCGTGGAAGACAAGACCCTGTGGGACCGCCTGGTTGCCGGGATCCGTCGCCCGATGACCCATGCCGAATGCGCCATGGCCCACCTGGAACGCTTTGATGCGGTGAACGCGGCGAAAACCCGCAAGACGGGTGAGACCCGTTCGGTCGCCTGAACCTGGAGATGTCCATGAAGTTTCTGTTTCACATTGGCGCCGGCAAGACCGGCACCAGTTCCATCCAGCAGACGCTGCGCACGCAGCGCGAGGTGCTCGAACGCCATGGCGTGTGGTACCTGGGCCTGATGCTGGAACATGCGCCGGTGCAGCTGTTCCCTTGGCAGAAGGCCTCGGCCAGCGAGGTGTTTCACCAGCTTGAGCCACTGGAAGGTCAGGAACAGCTGCATGCCGTGTTGACGGCCACCGTGGAGAAGGCCAGACAGGCAGGCATCCACACCATCATCTGGAGCAACGAGTCCTTCTTTGATCGCAACCAGAAGACCCGTCAGCCGCTGGCCGATCTGCTGGCCGAGGGGGTGGACGTGCGGTTCATTGCCTATGTGCGCCGCTACGATGCCTGGGTGAGGTCGGCGTATGTCCAGTGGGGCATCAAGCACAAGACCTACCCGGGACCGGTGATCCCTTTCCGGGACTGGATACGTCGGCGCCCTCCCGGGTTCGCGGCCGCGCTGCTGTCCATCCAGGATCGGTTCCCGGACCGGGTGGTGGTGCGCAATGTCGATGCCGCTGGCGACGCTGTCAGCGACTTCCTGCAGGTGAGCGGCATCGACCAACTGGGCCTGTCCAAGCTTCGGGAGAACGTGTCGCCGCCAGCCGAGGAGCTGCTGCTGCGCGCGTTGTTCAACACCCGCATACGCGAGAAGGTGTTGCCGATGCGCTTTGACAAGGTGGTGGGGGCGGGACTGGATTTCGAGCACACCCCCTTGGAGCACCTGCAGCAGCTGATGCCCAACGCCGAGGACATGGCCCATGCGCTGGACACCGCGGCCAGCGACCGTCGCCAGCTCGACAGCCTGCTGAAGGCCCAGGGCCAACCCGCCATGGTGACCGAGCCCCTGCCCGAGCGCGCTATGGAGGTTCGTGCTGAACGGCTGGTGCTGGCGCTGTCGCAGATCGTCTGTCAACAGGCGCTTCGGCTTGAGCGTCTGGAGCAGCAGCTCGCCGAGCTGACGGCTGGCGCAGGCAAGGACGAGGCGCGCCAATGAGCGCTGAGCCGCTGCCACCAGGGCCCTGCTGCATTCTTCACTTCGGGATGCCCAAGACGGGCAGCTCGTCGATCCAGATGTCGCTGTTTCGCGCCCGTGATCTTGGCAACGTCAGGTATGTCCACGCGGGCTCGGCCAACGCCAGTGGCGCGTTGGCCACTGCGTTTCTCCAGGACCCGACGCAACACCATGCCAACCGCAAGCGCGGCCTGAGCCTTGATGACCTGGCGCAACGTCGCCAGGAGGTGTTGGCCCAGCTAGAGCAAGGCCTTGCCGCCCAGGCCAGCCGCTATGTCATCTCTGCTGAGGTGCTGAGCAATCTGGCGCTGGACGAGCTGGCCCAACTGGGCGACTGGCTGCGTCGGCATGTGCCCACGGTGCTGGCCGTTGGCTATGTGCGACCGCCCAGGGCCTTCATGGAGAGTGCCTTTCAGCAGAAGGTGAAGAGCGGCATCCGCCGCATGAACATCGGGGCCTACTACCCCTCGTACCGCGACCGGTTCGAGAAGTTTGAAACCGTGTTCGGGCGGGACAACGTCCGCTACTGGTTGTTTGATCCATCGGCGTTTCCGGGCAAGGATGTGGTCCAGGACTTCTGTCAGCGTCTGGACATTCAGCTTCCCGCGTCGTCGATCTACCGGACCAACGAAGCGATCTCGCGCGATGCATTGGCCCTGTTGTATGCCTACCGATGCCATGGTCCCGGCTATGGCTCAGGTCCGGGCGTGCTGGAAGAGAACGCGCGCCTGATCCGCGAGATCAGCGCATTGCGCGGCCCCAAGGTGCGCTTTGCGGCGGATGCGGTGAAGGCGGAGCTGGCCAGATACTCGGATGACATGGCCTGGATGGAAGAGCGTCTGGGTTGCAGCCTTGCCGAGGACATGTCGGACGACAAGGACGTGATCCGTGGCGAGGAAGACCTGCTGAATTTCAGTTCTGACGCCCTGAGTTGGCTGGTCTCCCGACTGGGGGACGAGTCGCTGATCCCCCGGATCGATGCCCATCCCGGACCGGAGGAAGTGGCCGGGTGGGTGCACCGGCTGCGGCTTGAGCAGCCGCCCAAGGTGGCCCGGCGAGTGGCGCGAGCTGCTCAGCAGGCTGACGCGAGCCATCGACCAACGCCATCCGTGGCGCCGTCGGCTCCCGATGCGCCCGTGGTGCGGCCGCAGGCCGCCAGCCAGCGTCCAACGCCGGATCAGGAAGTCACGGTGGCCATCGAGTCGTTGGTTCATCGCGCCGGCGACATTCCGGGGCTGCAAGGGGTTTCCGAGTCGGCGCTGGTACAGCTGGCACAGCAGGTGCTGGCTCAACTGCGCAGCCGGATCGAGGCCATCGACGACGGTGCCCTGCGTGTGCCGGAGCTGGGCAGGTTCAAGATTCAGTCCACCGAGAACAGTGCTGGCCGCGGGCGCCAGCGGCGCGTTGCCTTGCGCTTGCCCGAGGCCTAGGCGCTGCCCCCTGCCCGTCCGGCATGATCACCCCCAAGAGCCCGGGAATGCATGAGTACAGCTTTGCCAGCCTGCCGCCGTCGGTCGACCTCGTCGGCGCCTTCGGCGACGACTGTACGCTGCGCCTGAGCGGCGCGAGCCTGTCTGCCCTGGAACGCGGCAGGCTGAAGCTGCGCATTCATCGCATGGGCCGCAGCGGTGCTGTCGACGCCGTGCGCTTGCAGATCGGAGCCCATTCGGGGCAGATCGGCGTCTGGATCGGAGCGCCCGGAGCGACACTGGACATCGGCGAGGGCTGCAGCGGCCTGTGGGACGTCCGGATGTGGCGCGAGGCCTCGATTCGGATCGAGGGTCAGACCACCTCGAATGGCACCAAGGTGATCAGCGATTGCTCTGACGTGCAGGTGGGAGAGGACTGCATGTTCTCATCGGGCATTGTTCTTCAGGCAGCGGATCAGCACGGGATCGTCGATCTGGCGACCGGTCGAATCGTCAACGACCAGCGTCGGAGCCTGACGATCGGGCGTCACGTGTGGCTCGGCCGCAATGCGACGGTCCTGCCAGATGTCCACATTGGTGAAGGGGCGATCATTGGCTCAGCCACGGTGGTCACCCACGATGTGCCCCCGACGTGTGTGGCTGCCGGCGTTCCGGCCAGGGTCGTACGGCGTGAGGTCACCTGGAGCCGATCACCCACCGAACTCGACGCTGTCAGCACCCTGCTGGTAGCCGAGTTTGCGAGCCGAACGACAACTTCCGGTGACCCTGTTGGGGATTCAGCGCGCCAGGCCACGCCTTGACCTCGGCGGCCCACCCCTGGAAACCCGTACAAGTCATCGCGGTGTCGCTGCCTGCACACAAAATGAAGAGGCGGATTGGGGATGGGCGGCAGGCCGTTCGACCGCCTAGCATCTCGCGCGCGTCTCGAACGGGCCAAAACGGGTCAAGCGTGTACGGATTGGCACTCATGGCCATTGAGATTGCCCAGACACCGGGTCGACCGGCGATCATGTACCCGTCACGCCCTTGACCTCAACAGCCACCCGATCACGGTTGGTAACAACACAGCAGTTCACCATGTTTGACTTCCCTGACTCGATCGCTCCTTACGGCCAGGTGCGCGGCCGCCCGCTCTATCGTCTGCAGGGCATGGAATCCATGTCGACGGGGTCGGCGCACCTGAACTTCGCCTACAGCAGCGAGGCCGGGCGCATCAACATCGGCCAGCCCGCCCTGCTGCCGCCGGGCGCCTGGATCGGGGCGGGCACGTTTCGCAACAGCTTCTACGTTGAGCCCTGGGCGCAGCTCAGCTCGGCCCGGGACCTGTACCTGGTGGTCGACTTCGTTGGCGCCGTGCGCCTGCGCGTGACCCGTGCATCGCGCGGCCGTCCGAACGAGACCCTGCACGAGATCAACCTGCAATCGGCCACCCGCACCCAGCAGGTGCTGGCGCTGGGCTCGCCCGGCGACGCCCCCGAGGCCAGCCGGGTGTTCTGGCACATCGAGGCCCTGGAGACGGGTGCGCTGCTGCATGACGTGGCGTTCTGCTCGGCCACCGCGCCGCGCGAGGACTGCCGGCTGGCAGTGCTGTTGCGCACCTTCGGCCGCACCTCGGACATCAAGGCGCTGCTGCGCCGCTTCCTGGATGCCGCGAGCGAAGACCGCTTCTATGCGCGCATGCTGGACCACATGCACTTCTGGGTGCTCGACACCACGGCCGGCTCCGAGACCGCCTATGAGGACGAGTGGCTGCAGAACCTGAACGTCAACGTGCTGTTCGGCCCCAACCTGGGCGGTGGCGGCAACGCCGGCCACCTGATCAAGCTGTTCGAGGACGCCGCCGACAAGTCCAAGACGCCGCCCACCGAGGTACTGATCCTCGATGACGACCTGTCGGTGTCGATGGAGACGCTGTCGCGCTACTTCATGTTCGTGGCCTACCGCGCCAGCGAATGCCTGACCAGCCTGCCGGTGCTGATGAAGAGCCGGCCCACGGTGGTCTGGGAGGACGGTGGCTTCTGGGGCCGCCTGAACTTCCACGAAGCGGGCGACTTCAGCCGCAAGCGCAACATGTTCCCGGCGCTGCTCAAGCACGGCCTGACGCTGGACGGCTTCGAGCACCTGGACCAGTTCAGCCCGCTCAACACCTGCGAGTACTCGACCTTCATCTTCTTCGGTCTGTCGATGAAGTCGCTGCGCAAGGTGGGCTTCCCGGCGGCCTTCTTCCTGCGCGGCGATGACATCGAGATGTCGCTGCGGGCCCAGGAGTCGGGGCTGATGATGATCACCAACCCCAACCTGGCTGCCTGGCACGAGCCGGCGCACTCCTATGGCCAGGAGTACATGGCGATCCTGCACGGCATCATCATCAACTTCAGCTACAGCGAGCACGGCGCCGATTTCTACGTGCGCTTCTTCGAGGAGCGCATGCACGAGCACGCCTCGATCGACGACGGCGTCGGCCTGGGCCTGTACCTGGACATCCTGGCCGAGTTGCTCGACCCGAAGTCCAAGGTGCTGACCCACGAGTTCCAGCACCACTACCTGCCGCGCCTGAAGGCTCTGGGGGCGGCCAAGTTCACCCGCATCCCCGACGCCGACCGCGACAACTTCGAGCGCCGCGCGCGCGAGGAGAAGTCGCTGATCGTGCCCTTCGTGTACCCCGGCTTCCACCAGGTGCGCCGCTTCCGCAACGTGGTTCTGGTCAACCACAGCCTGCGCAGCTACCGCGAGGTCACGCCGGTGCCGATGGCCGAGAAGGTCAAGCTGCTCAGCGCCTTCATGGCCTTGCTGGCGCGGCTGCAGGCCGAGTTCCCCGAGGTGCAGAAGCGCTGGCAGGAACGACTGAAGTCCTCGGCCGCCGATGCCTTCTGGACCCGCGTGCGCGACGACTACACCAAGCAGACACGCACCCTGGCCACCCACTCCCGCACCCCGGCGCTGCCGCAGCGCGCACCCGCAGCGCCTGTCGCACCGTCCACGGCAACCCTGGTGGACGGCTCTGCCGCCGCGCCGGCCATGGCGTCCTTCGCGGACACCAGCGCCGCCAATGCCTCGCAGGTGAACACCCGGGAACCTGCAATGAGCTACGCGACGATCGAGCTGTCCAGCGATGGCCTGCCGCTGGACTTCGACGCCGAGTTCTACCTGGTGCTGAACCCCGATGTGAAGGCCAGCGGCCTGGATGCCGGCGAGCATTTCCGCAACTACGGCCGCAACGAAGGCCGCCGCTACCGTCTCTGAGCGACTGACCGAAAGAGCCCCGACCCATGCCGTCGATGAAGCACGCCAAGAAGCCTCCGCTGGATCCCGCACAGTTGCGCGCCTATATCTTCACCGTGCCCAAGGCGGGCACCTACCTGATGGATGCCTTCCTGAGTCAGCTGGGACTGAACTCCACCGGCTGGCACGTGTCGCTGAACAACTATCTGGACACCGGCAAGCACGACGCCACGACCAACAAGACCACGCCATCGGCCACCTCGGTGGCACGCAACTACCTGCAGACCTTCCGGCAGGTGCCGGCGGGTTCGCACGCGATCGGCCACTTCAATCCGCTGTTCGTGCCGCCGGCAGTGCTCAATGCCAACCAGTACCACATCGTGGCGGTGCGCCGGCATCCGCGCGAGGTGCTGGTGTCGGAGTTCATCGACTTTCGTCACCGCCGCAGTGATGTCAGGTTCGTCTCCGAGCAGACGGTGCCCGACCATGGGGAGGCCTTCGAGGTCTACATGCGCGAGCATGCGCCGGTGATCCGCAGCATCTGTCTGAACTACCTGCTGCTGCAGGAGAACTGCCGCAGCCTGCTGTACCGCCAGGTGATGGGTCGTGACCCGGCGATCTTCATCGACTTCAAGCAGTTCATCGACGACAAGCGCGGCCCCGAGATCGCCCAGCGCATCGCCGGATTCCTGCACCGCTCGCTGACGCCCGAGGAGGTGCAACAGCGCTGGCGTGCCGCGCTGGACGCCGACAACAAGACCAAGTCCGACGACGTGAAGCTGCCCTATGCCCGTGACACGCTGTGGACGCCCAAGGCGATGCAGCGCTATCAGGACCTGGGTTTCCCCGAGATCGAATCCCACCTGGGCTACTGACCTATGAGCACTCCGCTTCACATCGGCATGGCCGGCGCCGGCCTGTCCTGCGCCATCATTGCCCGCGAGCTGGCCGAGCGCGGCCACCGCATCACCATTCATGAAACCCGTCCGCACGTGGCCGGCAACTGCCACACCGAACGCGATGCCGGCTCGGGTGTGATGGTGCACGTCTACGGCCCGCACATCTTCCACACCGACGACGAGGAGGTGTGGGCGCTGGTGAACCGCTACATGGAGTTCAAGCCCTACGTGAACCGGGTCAAGGCCACGGCACGCGGGCAGGTTTTCTCGCTGCCGATCAACCTGCACACGATCAACCAGTTCTTCGGCCAGACCTTGTCGCCGGCCGAGGCCAAGGCCTTCATCGAGAGCAAGGCCGACACCTCGATCACCGACCCGCAGAGCTTCGAGGAGCAGGCGCTGCGCTTCATCGGGCGCGAGCTCTACGAGACCTTCTTCCGGGGCTACACGCTCAAGCAGTGGGAGGTCGACCCCAAGCGCCTGCCGGCCTCCATCCTCAAGCGGCTGCCGGTGCGCTTCAACTACAACGACAACTACTTCGCCCACAAGTTCCAGGGCATGCCGGCCGAGGGCTACACGCTGATGGTCGAGCGCATGCTGGACCACCCCAACATCAGCGTGCATCTGGGCAGTGCGCTCAAGCCGGCCGATGTGGGCCAGTACGACCATGTCTTCTGGTCGGGTCCGCTCGACGCCTTCTATGGCCACGCCGAGGGTCGGCTGCCCTACCGCACGCTGGACTTCGAGCGCTTCGAGGGCGAGGGCGACGTGCAGGGTTGCGCGGTGATGAACTACAACGACCCCGAGGTGCCGTTCACCCGCATCACCGAGCACAAGCACTTCGCCCCCTGGGAAGAGCACGCGCGCTCGGTGTGCTACCGCGAGTTCAGCCGCAGCTGCGGCGAGAGCGACATTCCCTACTACCCGGTCCACCTGACCGAGGGCGACCAGGTGCTGAAGGTCTATCAGGCGCGTGCCGCGCAGGAGACCCAGGTGACCTTCGTGGGCCGCCTGGGCACCTACCGCTACATGGACATGGACGTGACGATCCGCGCCGCGCTCGATGCGGTGCGCGCGTTCATCGGCGCGCGCGGCGCCTGAGCGCCGCGGCGCTGGCCGTCACGCTAGGGTGCCAGACGCACCTG
>JAFLDI010000440.1 GCA_017302485.1 Burkholderiales bacterium
GCCAACGTGCCGCCGATCCTGGCCACGCCGCCCGCGGGCGACCTGATCACGATGGATGGTCCGCGCCTGAACGTGCCCGAGTGACGCTGCAGGAGCCGCGATGTCGCACACCTCGAACTACCTGCGCTGCATGGACCGCGAGATCCACTACACCGAGTGGGGCGCGGAGCAGGCCGATGTGGTGGTCGCCTGGCATGGCCTGGCGCGCACCGGGCGCGACATGGACGACATCGCGGCCCACCTGTCCACCCGCTGGCGGGTGATCTGCCCCGACACCCTGGGCCGCGGCCTCAGCCAGTGGAGCGCCGATCCGGGCGCCGAGTACTGCCTGGACTTCTATGTACGACTGGCCGAGTCCCTGCTGGACCAGTTGGGCGTGCGCGAGTGCGCCTGGCTGGGTACCTCGATGGGCGGGGCGATCGGACTGCGCGGCGCAGCCGGTCGGCTGCGTGGCCGCATCCGGCGCCTGGTGCTCAACGACATGGGGCCCGAGATTGCCGCCTCGGCGGTCGAACGCATCCGCACCTACGCGGGCAGTCCGGCCAGCTTTGCCACCGTGGGCGAGTTGGAGCAGTACTTCCGCACCATCTACGCGCCCTACGGCTGGCTCAGCGACACCCAGTGGCGCCGCCTGACCGAAACCAGCGTGCGCCGCCTGCCCGATGGCCGCGTGACGCCGCACTACGACCCGCAGATGGTGCGACAGTTCATCGAGCACCCCGCCGACTACGACCAGTGGCCGCAGTGGGACAGCCTGGACATTCCGGTGCTGTGCCTGCGCGGTGAACACTCCGACCTGCTGGAAGCGCAGGTGGCCGATCAGATGCGCCTGCGCGGACCCCGTGCCACGGTGGTGAGCGTGCCGGGCTGCGGCCATGCGCCGGCACTGAATGTGCCCGCCCAGTTCGCCCTGGTGGAGGACTTTCTGGGCGCCTCCTGAACAGGGCCTTCAGGGCTGCGCCGGAGGTTCGTCGAGCCGACGCAGCATCACAGCGCGCAGCCCGCGTGTGGGATGCTGCGCGACACCCACGATGTGCCCGGCGTCGTTGATGCCGTGAACCAGCACCAGCCGCCACTGCGCCCGTTGATGCGCTGGCAGCAGATCGGCCAGCCACCACATGCGGCCACCGCTGTAAAGGAAGCCTCCGGCGGAGCGACCAGCCACGCGGTCACCGACCACTTCACCTGCCGCATTGATCCCGTAGGCGTGGCTGCGGGCGGCGGGGTGTGTCTCCAGGTCGGTTGTGACACCGTCGCGGTGGATGTAGGCATGGCTTTGATGCAAGTAGCGACCGACCTGCGAATAGCCGGTGACCCAGCCTTGCCGATTGACCGCCAGCGCATGCGTGTAGGGACTGCCCGGGAGACCGAAGCTCTCCTTGAGCTGGCCGTCCTGCCACAGCGCCCCGAACTGGACATTGACGCCGTCGATGATGCGGTAGTGGTTGCCCACCACCTGCCCGGCGTCGTTGATCGCGTAGGCATAGCTGGGCAGCCCGGGCTGCGGCACTGGCAGGTCCTGCCACTGACCGTCGTGCATCAAGAAGGCACGGTGGGGCTGCTGTGGCGGCGCCTGCCAGCCCACCACCTGGCCATGGCTGTTGACGCCCGTGGCCTCTGCGCCAATGCCGTTCGGCAGCGGAAACAAGCTTGTCGCGCCGTCCAGCGTGACAAAGATCGACTCACCTGCACGGCGACCCAGGAAGAGCGTGCCAGTGATATGGCCCGCGTCGCTGATCGCCGAGGCACTGCCGCTGTGGTACGCCGGGTTGCCCCGAGCCACGACGCGCTCGGCGTGGCCGTTGACGAAGCGGACCGGTTTTGACGATCGGTCATGTCGCACCGCGTAGCCGACCACCTCGTCGCGGTTGTTGATCGCGCTGGCACCGCTCTGCCCCCCGCGCTCCAGCGCGCCCAGATCCTCCAGCCGATAGTGCGGCGCACTGGCGGCGCCCGCGGCCGACGCCGCCAGTGCAGCGATCAGCATCATCGTCCAATGAATGCGCCCCATGCCTGACCTGCCCTGCTGATCGGCACCTGCGGTGCCTTTGCCGCACTGTGGCGCCAGCCGGTCCGGCTGGGCATCCCTATGCCCATCCTCGGACTTGGGGGGCGACAAGCCGAGCCCTGGCCTGGTGCCAGAATCCGCCGCACATGGTCACGAGCCGCCAAACTGCAGCGTTCTGGGCCGCCACGCTGGTTGTGGCGCTGACGGGCGGCGCCGCGCTCTGGCGGTGGGACCAGGCGGCGCGCCGAGAGGCCTTCGATACGCAGGCGCGCATTGCGCATCGCCTGCTGAGCCAGCACGCGCTTCAGATGGAGGCGGTGCTGGCCACGTTGACCCTTGTGGCCACCGGGGCCGACGATGCCGAGGCTGCGAGTCGGCTGCCTGCCGTGCTACCGGCGGTGCGAGGCGTGATGCGGCGCACCGATCCGCATGTCTGGCCCGACGCGCGGCTGCAGGCCGCAGAGGGCTTCTCGCGCGAGCGCCGGCGTGCCGTGCTGGTGCGGCTGGATGCCGCACCGCCCCGTGCGCTGCTGCTGCGTGCCGGTCGGCCCAGCAGCTACGCGCTGGATGTGGACCTGTCACAGCCGCTGCGCGAGGCCGATTGGCCGGTGGCACGTGGATCGGCCGTCTCGGTGGCCCTGGTGCCGGCGGACCAACCGGCGCTGGTGCTGCAGGAGGGTGTGTCGCCCCCCGCCGTGCTGGGGCGCTTTGAAGCGCGCAAGCGCTTGGCCGCGGACACCCTGCCGGTGGACGTGGTACTGCTGCAGCCCTGGGGCTGGGCGCAACTGCCCTGGCTGGCCTGGGCCCTGTGGTGGGCACTGTGCCTGTCCGCCGCGCTGCTGGGCCGCGCAGGCTGGCGTCAGCGTCTGGCACGGCGCCGCGCCGAGGAGTGGCTGCGAGTGGGCCAGGTGGCGCGCCTGAACACGCTCGGCGAACTGGCGGCGGGCATGGCGCATGAACTCAACCAGCCGCTGACTGCCGTGCTGGCCAACACCCAGGCCGCAGGCCGCCTGCTGGACGAGGAGCCGCCCGAGTTGGCCACTGCGCGCCAGGCCATGGCCCAGGCCGCGGCACAGGCCCGGCGGGCC
>JAFLDI010000441.1 GCA_017302485.1 Burkholderiales bacterium
ACAACGCGGGCATCGTCAGCGAGCCCGGCCACCCGCGGCGCCACCACGCCGTGCGCCTGCGCGCGCCGGGCGACGCCTGGGTCGACCCCGAGCACTGGATCCAGGGCGCCGAACAGCGCGAGGGCTCGTGGTGGCCGACCTGGCACGACTGGCTCAGCGCCCACGGCAGCGGGCACACCGTCAAGGCCCGTACCCCGTCGGCCGACGTGGTACTGGGCGACGCACCGGGCACCTATGTGCATCGGTGCTTTGCCGACTGAGCGGCTGAGCGGGCATCAGCCCGCCACGGTCAGATCACCCGCACCTGCACCAAGGTCTGGTTCAGCAACTGGTAGGCGATCTCACCGAAGGTGACCGGTCCCTCGACCCCACCGATTGCCTTGCCCTCCAGTTCGCCGAAGACGAAGTTCAGGATGCAGTTGCAGGCCATCACGGCGCCGCTGCTGTCCTGCGCTGCAAGCCGCTGACGGAAGGCCTCGGCGTAGTTGGCCACCGGCTTGGCGAACTGGTAGTCCACGCCTTCGAACACCGGCGCGTACAGCACGGCGCTGCGCTCGCCCACGCTTTGCAGCGAGACGTTGATGTGGGCCCCTGCGAAGTCGCCCACCAGAGGCAGTCGGCCATGGTCCAGGCCGCGGTGGCGCACGTACTCGGCAAAGTTGGTGGGCTCGCCATTGACCATGCACGTTTCAGCCGTGAAGCCGGAGGCCGGGAAACGCAGCGTGTCGCCGCCATCGGGCTCGAACAGGTTGACGATCTCCACCGCCGCCATCTTGTCGGCCGGCAGCGCCACATAGGCCACCACCGCACGGTCTTCGTGCTTGGTGCCGGTGCGGCCGTCGTAGACTTTGGGAGCGACCTGGCCCAGCTCGCTCAGGTGCACACCCGAGATCCAGCCCACCGTCGGCTTGAGGAAGGCGCCCTCGTAGTTGGCCGCATCGGCCGCAAATCGCTGGTGCGACTGGCTGCCAGCGGGGATGATGGTCAGGGAAAAGCCATTGTCCGGCGCGTTCGCCGCGATGCTGGCCAGCTCCTCGGGGCCGTAGCTGGTCACACTGACCTGACCGATGCCGCTGAGGTCGGTGACGAACACCTGGTCGGCTCGCACCACGGTGCCACCCTCGGCCACCATGAAGTAGGGGATGGTGCCGCCGATCCACTGGCCAGCGGGCAGCTGATCCAGGGCCGATTCGGGGCCAGCAATGCTCAGCGGGGCGCCGGTGCGGATCAGCTCGGAGGCGGCCAGCACGGAGATGAGTTGATTCATGGGGTCACCTGTCTCAAAGAAGGTTGATCTGGGCCAGTTCGGGCGCCAGCGCGCGCTCCCACCGGGCAAAGAAAGCGTGGATCTCGGCGGCCTTGGCCGACACCGGGTCATTGCTGCGCTCCAGGCGCTTGGTCATCAGCTGGGTGCCCAGGTGCTGGGTTTTCAGGCGGGCAAGGCCGCCAGTGGCGAGGCGTTGCCAGCACGGGTGGTTGGGGGCGGGGACGGACATGGCCGGGGGACTCCTTGGGTCAAACAACCACTGACCTCACATGGTCAGCGGCAGATGACGGGGGTATCGACCTCGCTTTCCGCCTGTTGAGCCTGACGCTTTGACCTATCGCAACAGAAGCACCACGGCAGCCGCGTGGCAGCCACTGCCGGCCAGCACGCACAGGTGCCAGGCCAGGTGGCCCCAGCGCCAGTGCTTGTCCAGCAGGTAGAACACCGTGCCCACCGAGTAGGCCAGCGCGCCGCCCACCACCAGCGCCAGTGGTTGCGGCGGCAGCCCGGCCAGCACCGGCCGCGCGGCGGCCACCACCACCCAGCCAAAGCCCACGTACAGTGCGGTGCTCAGCAGCTTGCCGCGCAGGCGATCCAGCAGCTTGGCGGCCATGCCCAGCGTGGCCAGGGCCCACACTGCGCCAAAGACCAGCCAGCCGTCCCCGCCGGGCACGTCGCGCAGCGCAAAGGGCGTGTAGCTGCCGGCCATGAACAGATAGATCGCCGCGTGGTCGGCGCGGCGCAGCGCGCGCCGCCAGGGACCATCGGCGCAGGCATGGAACAGCGCCGACGCGGCGAAGCACAGCCCCATCGTGATACCGAACACCCACAGCCCCAGGCGCTGGTGTTCGCGTGCCAGCGCCAGCAGCGGCGCCGCCAGGTCGCTGGCCAGCATCGCCAGCACCAGCACGGCCGCCAGCAGCCCCAGCGCATGGCTGACGGCGTTGGCGTGTTCTTCGCGGGCGCTGTGGGCGCGAGGCAGCGGCGGCATGCGGGGCTCCGATGCGACGGGGGATGAGCCGGTATCGGCAGCATCGCCCTCGAACTTCAGCCCGGCATCCCTTCATTTGCGGGTCAGATCCCCCATGGGTGGAGGATCGCCCATGCATCGAGCTTGAGTCCGCCTGCCGCCCTGCCCACCGACGGCAAAAATCGCTTCAACCCTGCCGCGTTCATCGCCAACGGCAGCGACCCGCCATACGACGCCGATGAGGTGAGGTTCTCACATCCGAAGGACAACACCTACCGGCTGGCGAGTTATTGCACTTTGGATTTCAGAACGGCCAGAATCCCCGCCCCCTTTTGGGGGGGATTGCCAGCCAAAAGAAGCCCGTGGAACATTAGCACCAAGTAGGTGTGAGAGACCTCCCTTCTTATTTTTGTCCTAAAGAGGCCTTTCTTTTAATGACTAGGCGGTCTCTGAGACCGCCGCTCATATCAGAAACAAAGTCGCGGCCGTAGCTGCGACCTCCAATGAAGAATAGTTCGGGGAGAATATGAAACCTATTCCGCGCCGGCCTGGAGGCCAGTCTTTGCATGTTCGTACTCTGTCAACCGCTGATTTGAGATGAGAGTGCGCACCGCATCCAGCTCATTGAAGCTGGAGATACTTCCTCTGATCGAAACTGCGACGAGATGCTTTGAGGCTTACAGAACTGCCATCGGTGACGCCGAACAGTCCGACGCCTCGGACACTGCGCTCGTGGAGACCGAGATCCTTTCTCACTATATCTATTTGGTGCTCCCGGCGATGTTAGGGAAGGTCTGCATAAATCGCCCCACGCCGTGCTTGGCACCGACGTGAAGCCCTGAGACGATAGGGCCCATGAAGCAGCACAGCCTGGGCCTGGGACAGACGGCCAAGCGAACGCGACGCCGGG
>JAFLDI010000442.1 GCA_017302485.1 Burkholderiales bacterium
CCGAGGGCGTGTACAGCGCGCACACCGTGCTGGCTCGCGGCCGGCAGCTGGGCCTGGAGCTGCCGCTCACCGAGGCGGTGGTGGCGCTGCTGGAAGGCCGGCTGGCACCGCGCCAGGCCATGCAGCGGCTGATGGCCCGCGACCCGCGCGCGGAGGCTTGATCAGTCGTCGTCCTTGTCGCGCTTGCGCCCGTGGCCCTTGCCGGGCTTGCGCGGCTCCTCACGCGGGTCGCGGTGGCACTCCACGCAGCGCTCGAACTGGCGGATGCCTTCCTCCTCATGCTCGCGGCGGATGTTCTGGGGCGTGTGCTCGTGGCAGCCGTAGCAGGTGGTGCGCTTGAAGTCCTTGGCCAGATGGCAGGTCGAACAGGGCGCCTGATGGTCGCGGTCAAGCACGAAGTGGCGCTCGTGATCGAACTGCGCCGGCTTCCAGGCCTTGGCGTCATGGCATTGCTGGCAAGGAGCGTCCATCTGGCGGTGCAGATCGTCTCGGGGAGCCGAGTGACAGTGCGCGCACTGCTCGCGCGTGGCTGGCTGCAGCAGCTCGTGCGAGAAGCTCCTGCTGCTCAGCTGCGACAGGCGTGAACCCTGGTGGTCGGTGTGGCAGGCCATGCATTGGTCCTCCACCAGCTGCTGGTGAAAGCCCACCTTGGCTTTGCCACCGACGGTTTGGGCGAGGGGCTGCCCGAGCGTGCTGCGCAGCCCGATGTCGGCCGGGCGGTGGCAATCCATGCAGCGCTGTGAGCTGGCGCCTCGCCAGGACTGGTGGCAGGCGAAGCAGTCGTCAGCCAACGGGGCATGCGCCTTGACCAGTGGGCCGGGGCTGATCATCCATTGCGGATAGAGGAAGACCAGGGCCAGCAGGGCCAGCAGATTGACGGCCACTAGGCTGGGCAGCAGGCCGGGCCGCTTCATCGCCAGTTCCAGAACAGCAGGATGACCACGATGTGGGCCAGGCCAAGCACGGCGAAGGCGGCGGTGATCGGGAAATGCACGACGCGCCACTGACGTACCGCATCAAAGGTCAGGCTGTCCCAGTACAGCTGCTCGTTCAGCTCGGCTTCATCCAGTCCACGCTCGCGCAGCTGCTCGCGCGCCTGTTCCAGACGACGACGCGAGCGGTCGAGCAGGAACTGCCCGGTCAGTCCGCTGGCCACGTTGATCAGCATGGCGCAGACCGCCAGCCAGCCGAGGATGGCGTTGAAGTGCACGCCGGCATGCACGAGCACGAGCAGCGAGCCCAGCCATGCCAGGGCCTGGTGCCAGCGCAACAGCGTGGCCGGCTTGCCATGGCGGATGAGCTTTCGCTTGCGCAAGGAGTAGGCGGTCGAGGCCAGGATGAGCAGGGTGCCGGGAATGCCCAGCCAACGGCCGATCCACAGCAGGCCCAGCGCGTGCAGGAGGGCGTCGATGGCCAGGGTGGCCAGCGCCAGCAACACGAATGCGAACAGTGCGGGCAGCAGTTCGCGGCTGAACAGGTGGGCGCGCAGACTCATCAAGCCTCCAGCACCAGGGCCGTGGCCGGGCGGCCGACGCACAGCAGGCAATGGCCGGGCGCGATCTCGTGCATGGGGCGCTGCGCATAGACGACCTCGCCTTGCAGCACGCGGGTCTCGCAAGTGCCACAGCCACCCGAGCGGCAGGCAGACTCCAGCGCCACGCCCTGTCGCTCCGCGAAGTCCAGCAGCGAGGCGTCCCGTCCGTCCCAGAGCAGCGTGCGGCCGGAGAGCTGGAAGCGCAACTCCAGCGGCTCGGAGCGCGTCGAGGCGGAGGCAGAGGCGGCCGTGACGGCAGCGGCCGGCACGGTGGCGGGGCCGAAGGCTTCGTAGTGCAGGTCCTGCTGCGGCACGCCGCTGGCCAGCAGTGCCGGCACCAGGCTTTGCATCATCGCGGGCGGGCCGCACAGGTAGTAGAGATGGCGGCCTGCGCCCAGGCTGCGCTGCAGCAGGGCCACATCCAGATGGCCACGATGCTGGTAGTCCCGGCCCTGGCGCTCGTGCTCGGCGGGTCGGCTGTAGGCCACCGTCAGGCGCAGCGCCGGGTGCTGCGCAGCCAACTGCTGCAGCGCCGGCCTGAACGCCTGTTCGCTGCCATTGCGCACGCCATAGAACAGGTGCAGCGCCCGTTGCGGCTTGCGCAGCAGGCAGGTCTTGAGCATGCAGAGCAGCGGCGTGATGCCGATGCCGCCGGCAATGAGCACGGCCGGCGTGTCGTCCTCGGGGTCGATGAAGAACTGCCCGGCCGGGGCCTTCACGCGCAGCACGCTGCCGACCTGCACCCCATCATGGAAGTGCTGGGACGCCAGGCCGGGCGGCAGGCCGGGCGAGTCGGCCGGGGTGTGCACCGGCTTGGCGTGGAAGCAGCGCACCGCCAGCGCCAGTCGCGCCAGGGCCACGTCGTAGGCGGCCACGCGGGCCGCCACCACCACCAGCAGGTTCAGGCGCAGCGGCGGCGGGCGTTGCAGCTCGCGGCCCTGCTGCACCACACGCTCGGGCAGCGGCTCGCGCAGCGCGCGCTCTTCCTCGATCTGGAACAGGCTGATCGCCAGGCTGCCGTCGGCGACCACCGGGTTGCCCTGCTCATTGACCAGGCGTGACGGCACCATACGCACCTGCTCGCTGTCGCCGGTGCGGCGCAGCATGAAGGCGTTGACTTCGTCAGCGAGGAAACGCAAGACGGCATCGAACATGCCGCGGTTGTAGGCCTGTCGGCCTGCGGACACCCTCCCCTGCCTGTGGGGGGGCGCGCGGCATCGAAGAAGCCGTCAGCGCAACAGCGGAGTGTCGCTCAGCTCGTTGGGGTTGGCCTGTCCGGCGCGCAATGGGAAGTGCTGGCGCAGCAGGCCATCGAGGGCATCAATGATCTGGATCAGACCGGCCTCGCGACGGCCGTCACGCAGTGCGCTGCCCAGGCTGTCGACCAGCGCCTGCCACTGCGCCGCCGGTACCCGTGCGGTGATGCCGCGGTCGGCCACCAGCTCGATCGCATGGTCGGCCAGCAGCAGGTAGACCAGCACGCCACAGCGCTCGTCGGTGTCCCACACACCCAGCTCACCAAAGCAGGCCCGGGCCCGCTCGCGCGCATCCAGGCCCTGGCGCAGCGCGGCCGCCGGCAGGGCGCGCTCGATGCAGACGCGGATCTTGCCGC
>JAFLDI010000443.1 GCA_017302485.1 Burkholderiales bacterium
CGGCTACCGCTCGTCCACCGTGCGCCTGCGCGAGGAGTTCAAGCTCTTCGCCAACCTGCGTCCGGCGCTGACCGTCATCCCGGGCGGGCGCTTCGACAAGATCGACCTCGTCGTCGTGCGCGAGAACCTCGAGGGCCTGTACATCGGCCACGAGCACTATGTGCAGATCGACGGCGACCCGCACGCCGTGGCCATGGCCACAGGCATCAACACCCGCGCCGGCTGCCGCCGCATCCTGGAATACGCGTTCGAGCACGCCATCGCCACCGGCCGCAAGAAGATCACCCTGGTGCACAAGGCCAACATCATGAAGGCGCTGACCGGCATCTTCAAGGAGACCGGCGAGCAGCTCTACGAGGAGAAATACAAGGGCCGCATCGCCTTCGACACGGTGATCGTCGACGCCTGCGCGATGAAGCTGGTGCTCAACCCCTGGCAGTTCGACGTCATCGTCACCACCAACCTGTTCGGCGACATCCTGTCGGACCTGGTGGCCGGTCTGGTGGGCGGCCTGGGCATGGCGCCGGGGGCCAACATCGGCGCCGATGCGGCGATCTTCGAGGCGGTGCATGGCAGCGCTCCTGACATCGCTGGTCAGGGCAAGGCCAACCCGGTGGCCTTGATGCTGGCCGCGGCGATGATGCTGGAACACGTGGGCCATCTGGACAAGGCGCGCCGACTGCGCGAGGCCATCGATGCCACGCTGAATGTCGACAAGGTGCGCACTGGCGACCTGGGCGGCACGGCCTCGACCAGCGCCTTCACGCAGGCCCTGGTGGCGCGCATTCGCAGCGTCTGACCCGCTGCGGCACGGCCACCGCCTCAGGCGGTGCCGTGCTTGGTTTCGAAGCGGATGCCGATGTCCTGCAGCAGCGGGGTCGGCAGCACGCCGCCGGCGCAGATGATCACCACCTGGTTCTCCAGGGCGCGGGTCTGGCCGTCGGCGCGGCGCAGCAGCACCTGCTCGGGGGTGATGCGCTCGACCTGCGAGGCCAGTTGCACATCGATGCGGCCGGCCTGCTGCAGCGCGGCCAGGGTGTCGCGGTTCTTGGCCTTGACGCGCGAGAAGGCCTCGCCCCGGTAGCTGAGTGTCACCCGGGTGCCGGCCTCGCCGGCCAGTGCGATGGCGGCCTCCAGCGCGCTGTCCCCACCGCCCACCACCAGTGCGGCCTGGCCAGCGTACTGCGCCGGATCGACCAGGCGGTAGGCCACCTTGGGCAGTTCCTCCCCGGGCACGTCCAGCGTGCGCGGCGTGCCACGCCGGCCAATGGCCAGCAGCACGTTGCGGGCGCGCCAGGTGCGCGCGCCGGTCTGGATCTCGAAGCCGCCTTCGTCGAGTGCCCGCACGCCGGTCATGCGCTGGCCGTAGTGGATGGGCAACTGGTGCTTGAGCGTGACGCCATGCCAGAAGGCCAGCAGGTCCTCCTTGCTGATCTCGTTCATGCGCACCAGGCCGACGATCGACAGCTTGACCGGCGCCGTCATCGCCACCTTCTGGCGCGGGTAGTGGAAGATCGAGCCGCCCAGCGAGCTCTCCTGCTCGAGGATGGCAAAGCGGTGTCCCCGCTCCAGCGCTGCCAGGCCTGCGCTCAGGCCGGCCGGTCCGGCGCCGATGACCAGCACGTCGAGTTCACCCTCGTCGACCGCCCGCGGCCGCCCCCCGGCAATCGCCTCCATGGCCTGGCGGCCCTGCTCGGCGGCCTTGCGGATCAGGCCCATGCCCCCCAGTTCCCCGGCGATGAAGATGCCCGGGACATTGGTCTGGAAGTCGGGCTGCAGCAGCGGGATGTCGACGCCGCGTCGGGCGGTGCCGAAGACCAGGCTGATCGCGTCAAAAGGACAGGCCGCGTGGCAGGCGCCGTGGCCGATGCAGGCCGAGGCATTGATCAGCACGGCCTTGCCGCCGACGATGCCCAAAGCGCCCTCCGGGCACTCGCGCGCGCAGGTGCCCGAGCCGATGCAGCGCGCCGGGTCGACCACTGGATGCAGCGTGGCCGGCTCGTTCAGCCCGGCCTCAATGCTCTGCGCGTGCACCAGCGCGGCCAGACGCTGGCGCCGCTGACGCCACCACAGGTGGGCTGCCACCGCCAGCAGCAGCAGTGCCAGGTAAGGGGCGATGAGACTCAGGCCCATGGCCGGCGCCCGCGCTCAGCGGACCTCGCGCTCGATGACGATGCGCAGTCCGCTGGCACCGGGGGCCACACTGGCGCTCAGACCCTCGAGGTCGCCGGGCTGCGGCATCGCCTGGCCCGACTTGGACACGCGAGCACCCACCACCACCGCCGCTGCACCGGAGAGTCGGGCGGCGGGGCTCATGGCCATCGAGTCGTCGAGCATGAAATCGGCTGGCAGGTCGCGCACCCGCTTCTTCAGGATCGCCAGCGGCATGCGCGAGCCCTCGGCGGGCCGGGCGAAGATGAAGACCGTGTCCTCCGGCGAGGCCTTGGCAGCCAGTGTGGCAGAGAGTTCGACCCGGCCACTGACCGAGGCACCAGGCGCCGCGACCGTCGCCTTGCCGGCCGCGGGCTGGGCTGCTGGCAGCCCGGCAGCGCTACGGGCTTCGGTCAAGGCGCCCTGCAGCTGCTTGACCAGGTCGGAGTCGGGCGGACCCACCTTGACCGCGCGTTCCCAGTGGCGCACGGCGGTCTTGGCGTCACCGGCCTCGAAGGCCAGGGTGCCGGCCAGGGCCAGCGCCTTGAGGTTGTCGGGCTCGGCCTTCAGCGCGGCGGCGATCAGCTGCGTGGGCTCACCCTGAAAGCTGCGACCATTGAGCATGGCCAGCGCGTCGGCCAGATCGGCCAGGGCCTGGGCATGGGTCGGCTGCAGGGCCAGCACCTTGCGGTAGGCCGGCACGGCCTCGTTGAAGCGGCCCAGCACCGAGTACGAGCGGCCCAGCATCAGCCAGCCTTCGGCATCGTCGGGCTGGGCCTTCAGGCGTTCGTTGAGCGAGGCCAGCATGCCTTCGATCTGCTGCGTGCCCATGGCATGCGGGGCCTGGCCGGCCGAGGCCGCCTCAGCCACCGGGGCGGCTGCGCCCGGCTGCACCGACCAGCCCTGCGTGTTGCCACGCCAGGCGTACATCGCGGCGCCGAAGACCAGCACGAAGCCGACCATCGCCAGCACGCTGCGTCGCGGCAGG
>JAFLDI010000444.1 GCA_017302485.1 Burkholderiales bacterium
GCTGGGCCCCGAAGGCCGGCCACTGCGCCCGCTGCCGCGGCGCGCCGACTGGCCGGTGGTGGTGGCCGTGCGCATGAGCCTGAGCTTTCCGGTGCTGCTGTCGGCGGTGCCGCTGTACGCGATCGACTGGAGCCTGAAGAGCCATGCCGAACAGCGCGCCGCCCAGCCGCTGCAGGCCAAGCGCATCTGGTTCTCGGACGGCGGCATCGGCAGCAACATGCCGCTGCACCTGTTCGACGCGCTGCTGCCCGGCCACCCCACCTTTGCCGTCAACCTGAAGACCGCCCACCCCGACTACCCGATCCACGACCAGGTACCGGGCAACGAGGGCGGGCGGGTCTACCTGCCGGTGGACAACCGCGGCGGCAGCCAGCGCTTCTGGAACGCCCCGAACGATGCGGCGCCGCTGGGCGGGCTGGTCGGTTTCCTGGCCTCGATCGTCGACACCATGCAGAACTGGCGCGACGAGATCCAGTTCCCCTACCCGGGTTTCCGCGACCGCATCGTGCAGATCAGCCAGCGCCCCGACGAGGGCGGCCTGAACCTGGACATGCCGCCGAAGAACATCGAGGCGCTGTCGGGTGCCGGGGCCATGGCCGCGGCGCGCCTGATCGACCGCTTCCACCCGACCGGGGCCGAGGGCGGTGCCGGCTGGCGCAACCACGAGCAGGTGCGCCTGGGCACCTTCCTGGGCACGGTGCAGCCGGGCAGCGCGGCGCTGGCGCCGTCGCTGGTCTCGGGCGAGTGGACGCCGCTGCTGAAGGATCTGCGCTACGACGCGCCGCAGCGCGCGTTGGCCGGCGAGTTCATGGCCGTGCTGAACCAGCTGGCCCAGCTCGGGCCGGACAGCGGCCTGTCGCTGGAAAGCGGCGCGCTCAAGCCGCTGGCGCAGATCCGCATCACGCCGCGGATCTGATCAGCGCCGGCTCGCCAGCCAGACCCCGCCCAGCACCAGCACGCTGCCGGCCAGGAAGCGCGCCTCGATCGGCTCGCCCAGCAGGAAGAGGCCCAGCACCACGCCGAACACCGGCGTCAGGAAGCTGAACGCCCCCAGCGGCGCGGCCTGGTAGTGGCGCAGCAGCCAGAACCAGACCAGGAAGCTGGCGCTGGAGACGATCAGGCTCTGGAAGCCCAGGTGGGCCCAGGCCAGCGGCACCGGCGTGAAGCGCGCCTCGCCCAGCAGCAGCGCCGCCGGCAGCAGCAGCGCGCAGGCCAGGCCCAGCTGCCACATCAGCGTCTCGGCCGGTGGCGCACTCGACAGGCTGGAGCAGCGGATGCACACCGTGGTCGCGCCCCACGAGGCACCGGCCAGCAGGGCCAGCGCATCGCCCAGCAGCACCGCCGGCGCCTCGGGCATGGCGCCCTGCGGCGCACGACCCAGGAAGGCCAGCGCAATGCCCACGAAGGCCAGGCCGATGCCCAGCCACTGGCGCCGCACCATGCGCTCGGCCGGCAGCCGCCAGTGAAGGCCCACGGCAGCGAAGATCGGCGAGGTGTAGAGCAGCACCACGACGTGCGAGGCGTGCGTGAGCTTCAGCGCCTGCGCCACCATCAGGTATTCGAACGCGAACAGCGCGCCGGCCAGCACCCCGGGGCGCCAGCGCGACAGGCCCGATTGCCGCCACGCGGCCCAGCCGCCGCCCAGGGCCATGATCAACACGAGCGCAATGCCCGAGCGCAGGCCGATCATCGTGGCCGGGCTGACCAGCGGCGCTGCGGCCTTCAGCGAGATCTGCTGCAGGCCCCAGGTCAGGCACAGCAGCAGCATCAGGCCGCTGGCGCGGCCATCGAGGGGAAGTCGTCGATCCATCGGGCTGGATTGTCGGGGCAGACCCGGGCCTGGGCGCCGGTCATGGCGGACTACAGTCGGCGCGCCCCAGTCCCGACCCCTGTGCCCCGATGAGCTCACCCCGCCTGCCGCTGCGCCGCCGCTTTCTTCAGGCCGCGGCCGCGCTCCTGGCAGCGCGCAGCGCAGCGGCGCGTCCCACCGAGAAGGACGCTGCCGCGATCGAGCGCCTGCTGCGCCGCATGACGCTGGAGGAGAAGGCGGGCCAGCTGAGCCTGTTCTTCGACGATGCGCGCGAGGATGCGGTGAACCCGAACCCGGCGCAGGTCGAGCGGGCCATGGCCGACATCGGCGCCGAGATCGCCGCCGGGCGCGTCGGCGGCCTGTTCAACGGCATCGGCGTGGCCAGCGGGCGGGCGCTGCAGCGCATCGCGGTGGAGCGCTCGCGCCTGGGCATTCCGCTGCTGTTCGCGGCCGATGTGATCCACGGCCTGCGCACCGTCTTCCCGGTGCCGCTGGGCGAGGCCGCGGCCTTCGACACCGAGCTGGCCGAGCGCACCGCCCGCGCCGCCGCCGAAGAGGCCACCGCCGTGGGCATCCACTGGACCTTCGCGCCGATGGTGGACGTGGCGCGCGACCAGCGCTGGGGCCGTGTCGTCGAAGGCGCCGGCGAGGACACCTGGTGGGGACAGCAGCTGGCCGCGGCGCGGGTGCGCGGTTTCCAGGGCCGCTCGCTGCGCGACGACGACAGCCTGCTGGCCACGGTCAAGCATTTCGCCGGCTACGGCGCGGTGGCCGGCGGCATGGACTACAACAGCGTGGAGCTGTCCGACGCCACGCTGCACGACGTGCACCTGCCGCCCTTCCGCGCCGGCCTGGATGCGGGCGCGCTGGCGGTGATGACGGCCTACCACGACCTGGGCGGCATCCCCGCCACCGCCCACCACGGTCTGCTGACCGGCGTGCTGCGCCGGCAATGGGGCTTCGAGGGCCTGGTGGTGTCGGACTTCGCGGCCGATGCCGAGCTGGTCGCCCACGGTCTGGCGGCCGACGACAAGGATGCGGCGCGGCGCGCCATCCTGGCCGGCTGCGACATGTCGATGGCCAGCGCGCTCTACAACCGCCACCTGCCGGCGCTGGTGCGCGAGGGCGCGGTGCCGATGGCGGTGCTGGATCGCTCGGTGCGGCGCGTGCGGCCGACGTGGTGATCCTGTCGGTGGGTGAGGGCGACGCGCTGTCGGGCGAATCGGCCTCG
>JAFLDI010000445.1 GCA_017302485.1 Burkholderiales bacterium
TCCCCTGCGCAGCCTGGATGCCTTGCAGCTCCTGCGTGAACGGTCCACGGGCGTGGGCCAGCTGGGGCAGCGCTGGCGGATCGATGAAGTGGCCTGTCGGGTCCACAGCGATCTGGACAACAGCCAGGCGATCGCCGTCGCCGATGCCGGACTGGCCCTGGCCACCGGTCTGCCAGCGGCGGCCGACCGACCGGCGTGGTGGCGACTGCGGGCCTGCCGGGTCGGCGCGCTGCTGCAGGCCGGACAGCGTGCCCAGGGCGAGGCCGAACTGGGCGAGTTGCTTGAAACCACGCCCGAGGCGCCGCCTGCCGGCAGCGCGGCCTGGGCGATGGTGCGACTGGAACGGGGCGTCGACCGCACCCGGCGCAGCGATCCCGTGGGGGCCCAGGAGGATCTGGTCAGCGCCTGCGAGGTGCTTCGCCAGCTGCAGGACCGGCGCGACCTGGAGCTGTGCCTGGGGCAACTGGCCAACCACTATCGGCGCATTGGCGACACCGACGAGGCCTTGCGCCTGTTCGTCGAACTGCTGGGCAATGCCACCCGCCGCGGTGAACACTACGACGCCTCGATCCATGCCTACAACCTGGCCACCGTACAGGCCGCACGCGGGCAGTGGGCCGAGTCGTTGACCAGTGCGCGCGCGGCCGAGCAGGCCAGCATCCGGCTCAACGACCGGTTGGGTCAGGGCTACGCCGGCCGACCCATTGCCAGCGCGCTGGCCCGTACCGGCCACCTGCCCCAGGCCTTGGCCCGCATCGAGCTGGCACTCCGGCAGATCGACCGCGAGGCCGATGGCCGCGAGCATGAGGCAGCCGGGCTGCTGCATGCTGAACTGCTCAACGAGTCTGCCCGCCACGCCGAAGCCCTGGCCCGCATCGAGGACCTGCGCCAGCCGATCCTGCAGCGCGGCGAGCAGACGATGCAGCAGCAGTGGCACCAGGCCCATGCGGTCGCCCTGGCCGGACTGGGGCGCTGGCGCGACGCCTACGAGGCGCGGACCCACGCCGAGCGCAGTGCAGCCGAGATGCACCAGCGCCGCCTGAGTGAGCAGGCCGCGCGCATGGGCAAGCAGTTCCTGCGCGCCCGGGATGCACAGGAGATGTCGGTCCTGCGCGAACTGGCCGACAGAGAGCGTCAGCTGCGGCAGACCCAGGCCGTGGCGCTGGCGCTGTTCGGCCTGCTGCTGAGTGGCCTGGTGGTGCTGGCGCTGCGCAAGATCCGCCAGGTGCGACGTCTGCAGCAACTGGCCACCACCGACGAGCTGACCGGCCTGCTGAACCGCCGAGCGGTGCTGGACCACGCCCTGCAGGCCGTGGCCCAGGCCGAGCGCAAGGCGCAGTCGATGGCCTTGCTGATGGTCGACATCGACCACTTCAAGCGAATCAACGACGAACATGGCCACCCGGTGGGCGATGCCGTGCTGCAGCATGCCGGGCAGGTGCTGCAGTCGGCTCTGCGTGCCGGCGATCACCTGGGCCGCCTGGGCGGCGAGGAGTTCGTGGCCGTGCTGAGCGACGCCGACGAGAAGGACGCCCGCCGCGTGGCCGAGCGCATGCGTCAGGCCATCCTCGACAGTCCGCTGCCCGCCGACGGCGGGCCGCTGCTCTTCACCACCAGCGTCGGCGTGGCCACCTGGCAGCCCGGGGATACGGTGCAGCAGCTCGTCGAACGCAGCGACGCGGCGCTCTACCGCGCCAAGCGTGCCGGGCGCAACGTGGTGGCCGGTTGATCAGGCCCAGGGCAGTCGCAGAGAGAAGGTCGCCCCCTCGCCCGGCGTGCTGTGTGCGTTCAGCGTGCCGCCCATGGCCTGCGCCAGTTGCCGCGATAGCGACAGGCCCAGGCCGGTGCCCTCGATGCCGCGGCGCGCGGCGTCCAGGCGCTCGAAGGGGCTGAACAGGCGCGCGATCTGGTCGGCGCTCAGGCCCTGGCCTTCGTCGCGCACCTCGAAGACGATGTCTGCACCGTCGGCGCGCAGGTTCGCATGCACGGTGCCGCCCGGGCGGTTGTACTTGACGGCGTTGTTCAACAGGTTCACCAGCACCTGCAGCAGTCGTCGGCGGTCGGCCCTCACCGGGGGCAGCGCCGCGGCGATGTTGCGCACCAGCGGCGACTCGGGACGGCCCGGCGGCGGCGCGGCCTGCACCATGGACCAGGCCTCGTCGAGCAAGGCCTCGGCGCTGAGATCGACCAGCGCCAGCTGCAGTTGGCCGCTTTGCGCAGCCGACAGGTCCAGCACCTCGTCGACCAGAGCCAGCAGATGGCGTCCGGCCTGCAGGATATGGCCGGTCCACTCGGTGGCCGTGCTGCCCGGGGGCAGGCCGCGCTCGAGCAGCTGGGCGAAGCCCAGCACGGCATTGAGCGGCGTGCGCAGTTCGTGGCTCACGCGTGAGAGCAGCTGGGTCTTGGCCTGATTGGCGGCCTCGGCGCGGTCGCGCTCGATGCGCAGCGCATCGGCCTGACGGCGGGCCGTGATGTCGGTGTGGGTGCCGATCATGCGCGTCGGGTGGCCGTCGGCATCGCGCTCGATCACCAGACCGCGCGACAGCACCCACTTCCACTGGCCATCGCGGCAGCGCACGCGGTGCTCATTGATATAGGTGGGCGAGCGGCCGCTGAAGTGTGCTTCGCGGTCGCGCAGCATGGCCGGTACGTCGTCGGGGTGGGTCAGGCTGTCAAGCACCCGCGGGTTGTGCGCCAGGTCGGTCTCGGTGTAGCCGTACATCGCCAGAAACTGCTCGGAATAGGTCTCTTCGCCGGTCTGCAGGTTCCAGTCCCAGACGCCATCACCGGTGCTGTCGAGCGCCAGCTTCCAGCGCTCGTTGCTCTCCAGCAGCCGGGCCTCGGCACGCTTGCGGGCGGTGACGTCGATCACCACGCCGGCGTATTCGCTCTGCTGTGGCGTCAGCTGGACTGGGGTGGAGCGCACGTGCAGCCACTTCTCGGTGCCGTCGGCCAGCAGCACCCGGTGCTCGATCGACAGCGTGCGACCGCTGGCGCGGGCGGCCTCGCTGGCGGCGGCCACCCGGGCGGCATCGGCGGGGTGCCACAGGCGGCGGATGGCGTTGCCGTCGGCCATC
>JAFLDI010000446.1 GCA_017302485.1 Burkholderiales bacterium
CCGACGCGGACAGCGGCGCGTCCTTCCAGACCCTGCCCCCCATCGCCGCCACGGACACCGCGGCTGCCCCGGAGCTGCCCGGCGACATCGGCCCCTGGCGCCCTTTGCGCCTGCTGGGCGAAGGCGGCATGGGCACGGTCTGGCTGGCCGAGCGCGTTGATGGTCTGCTCAAGCGCCCCGCCGCGCTGAAGTTGCCGCGCGGCGCCTGGCGTCAAGCGGGCCTGGCTGAGCGCATGGCCCGCGAGCGCGACATCCTGGCCCGGCTGGACCACCCGCACATCGCCCCCATCCTGGATGCCGGTGTCACCCCCGAAGGTCAGCCCTGGCTGGCGCTGGCTTATGTCGAGGGCCAACCGATCGACGAGTACGTGGCAGCCCGAGGCCTGGGCCTGCGCGAGCGCATCGCCCTGCTGCTGCAGGTGGCCGGCGCGGTGGCGCATGCCCATGCGCGGCTGGTGGTGCACCGGGACCTGAAGCCCGGCAACATCCTGGTCACGCCCGAGGGCGAGGTGCGGCTGCTCGACTTCGGCATCGGCAAGCTGCTGGACGACGAGGCCAGCGAGGGCCTGGCCCTGACCCAGCAGCTGGGCCGCGTGATGACGCCCTGGTACGCCTCACCCGAGCAGGTGCAGGGCCAGCCGATCGGCACTGCCAGCGATGTCTATGCGTTGGGCGTGGTGGCCTTCCAGCTGCTCACCGGCCAGCGGCCTTATGCGCTGCAGCGCGAGACCCGGGTCGAGCTGGAGCAGGCCATCGTCCAGGGCCGGCTGCAGCGCCCCAGCGCGGCGGCCACCACGCCCTGGGCCGCGCAGCTGCGCGGCGACCTGGACACGGTGCTGCTGCAGGCCCTGAAGACCGCGCCCGACGAGCGCTACCGCACGGTGGACCAGTTCGCCGACGACCTGCAGCGCTGGCTGCGCCAGCGTCCGGTCAGTGCCCAACCCGACCGCCTGGCCTATCGGGTGCGCAAGTTCGTGCTGCGCAACCGGCTGGGCGTTGGTCTGGGCAGCGCGGCGGTGGTGGCGCTGGCCGTGGCCCTGGGCGTGGCACTGTGGCAGCGCGAGCAGGCCCGGCTGGAGGCCGCCAAGGCCAACGGCATCAAGGACTACCTGGTGTCGTTGTTCGAGACCAACGACATCGACCAGTCCGACGCGCTGCGCAAGCGTGGGCAGAGCGTGCAGGACCTGCTGGAACACAGCGCGCGCACGCTGGGCAGCGGCCTGGCCGAGCACCCTCAGGTGCGCGACGAACTGCAGAAGCTGGTCGGACAACTGCTCAACGATCTGGAGCTGACCGACAGTGCGCTGAAGGTGCGCAGCGAGCGCGTCCAGGCCTTGCGCGACCAGCAGGCCGGCCCGCTGGTGATGGCCGAGGCCTTGCGGGGCCTGGCGCAAAGCCAGTACTGGGGCGACGATGCCGACGCGGCGCGCGCCACGCTGGCCCAGGCGGCCCCCCTGTGCGCGGCCACGCCACACGCGCCGGTGTGCCTGGGCGTGCAGTCCGACCTGGGCCAGATGGAGTTCGACGCGCGCCGCCTGGACCATGCCCTGGCGCTGGCCGAACCGGTGGTCGCTCAGCTGCGGCGGGTGGCACCGTCCAGTGCCGAACTGGCGCAGGCGCTGGAGCTGCTGGGCAACATCGAGCTGGCGCGCAACCGGCAGGATCCGGCGCTGGCCTTGATGCGCGAGAGCATGGACATCCGCCGCCAGTTGCTGGGTGAGCGCTCGGTGCGGCTGGCCGCCCTGCGCTACCGGCTGGGTCGCAACCTGTGGGTCATGCGCCACCATGTCGAAGCCGAGCAGGAGTTCCGCGCTGCCCTGGCCACCAGCCGCCAGACGCTGGGCGAGGACCACCTGATGAGCCTGCGCATCCAGCGTGACCTGGGTCGGCTGAACGCCTACATCGGCCTGAACGGCGATGGCCTGGGTCTGCTGGAGGACGCCGTGCGCCGGATGCTGGCCAAGGACGCCGACCTGCCGCTGATCGACCAGTTCGACGCCCGTGTGGCCCTGGGCAATCTGCTGCTGATCGAGGGCCGTCACGCGCGGGCCGAGCAGGAGCTCTCTGCAGCGCTGAGGCTGCGCCAGCAACTGGGCGAGGAGCGCACTGCCAACGACGCCACCCTGGACCAGTCCTGGGCCTGGCTGCTGTCCGACCTGGGCCGCTACGAGCAGGCGCGCACCGTGCTGGAAACCAACCTGCGGCGCACGGTCGACCGACTGGGCGAGCGGCACCCTGCAGTGGCCGACCGATTGCTGCGCATCGCCAGCATCGACCTCGCCCAAGGGCGGCTGGCCGACGCCCAGGAACGCGTCGAGCGCGCCCTGGTCAGCCAGGACAGCCGCGAAGCCACGTTCGGCTCACCCAAGCACCGGGCCCTGCTGACCCGTGCCGCGCTGATGCTGGAAGGCGGCCGTGCGGACGAGGCCACTGCGGTGATCGAGTCGCAGCACTCGATCGCGGCGGCCACACCCCGGGCTGAACAGTACCGCCTGCGTCTGTACGAGCTGACCCTGCTGAAGGCCCGGCTGCGCTGCGCCCAAGGCCGCACCGACGAGGGGCGGCAACTGTTCGAGCAGGCGATCGCCCTGCTGGCGTCAGACACCCCGCAACACCCTGCACTGATCGACGCCCGGGCCCGCCTGGCCCAGTGCCTCGGCCCGGGCACCGAGGCGCGCCGGCAGTTGCAGACGGCCGAAGCCATCTGGGCGGCCAACCCCGGCCTGGCCGGGCACCTGCGGCGCGCGTTGGACGATGCGCGCCGCCAGGGACTGGCCAACCCCTAAGCCACCACTTGCCTGCGCTCGCGTCGCGGGCCACCATCATGCCGATGTCCGGTTTTGCCGCGGCAGGCCGTCTATAGAGGCATGAAGGTGCGCGTCCATCACAGCGGCAGCGCCAGAGCCCCAGGAGGTATCCCCATGTTCCATCACGCATCCCCTCGCCTGTTGGCCGTGCTGGCCGCCGCCAGCCTGGGCAGCCTGCCGGCCGCCACGCTCGCCCGCGGCCCCGGCACCAACTGCCCCGACAGCGTCACCCGCAGCGGATTGCCGCCGGCGGCGGTGAACTTCACCCAGCTCGCCCCGGGCACCACCC
>JAFLDI010000447.1 GCA_017302485.1 Burkholderiales bacterium
ACCTTGAGCAGGCATTTGACCTGGCGCTACTGTACGAGGAAGCGCACGGAAACATGCAGATCAGAGACTATTGCTCCCAGATGATCACGCGGTTCAAGTGGATTCGGGAGCGCGACGAGTTTGCGTTCCTGAGGGTGCCGCCTGACCAGCTTCAGGAGCACGAGCGGGACGTGGCGCAGTTTGTCGAGCGATGTATTGGTCTTTCACGGCTGGATGGCAAGTTCCAGAAGTCCGCTCAAGTGATCGTGCTCGACATGAACGAAGCAGGGGATGAGGTTGTCGAGGTAGCTTCGGCTGTCATCGCAAGGCTGATCTTCGACCGGCTGCGCCGAGCGGAACCGAGGAACCGGGCGCCGATCAACCTTGTCCTGGAGGAGGCCCACCGATATGTTGCGGAGCGGCCGTCGGGATATGCGATTGACGCGAGTCGAATCTTTCAGCGAATTGCCAAGGAGGGCCGGAAATACGGCTTGTTCCTGATGGTGGCTTCGCAACGACCGAGCGAACTCTCCAAGACGGTCCTGTCGCAGTGTTCGAACTTCGTCGTGCACCGCATCCAGAATCCCGACGATCTTCAGCACATCAGACAGATGACGCCTTTCGTTTCCGACAGCGTGATGAAGCGTCTGCCATCGTTGCCGAAGCAGCATGCGTTGATCTTCGGCAACGCTGTCAATCTGCCCACCACGTTTAGGGTTCGAGACGTAAAGCCCAAGCCCAAGAGCGACGATGCCGCTATCCGTGACCTGTGGTTCAGAGCTGCGGGTTTTGAGGTGGAACTCGAGCTCCCACACTGACCCAATTGACGGCTGCATTTGTTTTGATTGGTTCGCCTCGCCGACCGAACCTTGACTGTGTGCTAAGCGCTAGAAGCTGGCACTCGCCCATGGTCTTGAAGGTCTGGTCGTGGCCGCGTGCCGCCGGCTACAGGCGATGACTATGATCGTCGGGCCACGTACTCACGTGGCTGGATGGCCTGTTCAGTAACAGTGGTATCCGTAGTGCACGACGTTGCTCAGTAGGTACTTCGAGGTCCCCGGACACGCTGCGAGCACGTTGGATGAACCTCGCCATGGGTTCGGTCAGGCGCGCCAGGGGATGCAGGAGGTAAGCCATCACGACGGTCGGTGCGCCAGCCAGCGGCCGCGCGGCGATGCCGCGGTTCAGGTAGCCAGCAAGCCTCGCAGACGGCGCGACGACGAGGCCGTACCCGGCTGACACGAGCGTCATCGCGATGTCGAAGGAGCTGACCAGCTGCTCCCGATCCTGCAGCGCATCCCCGAGGACACGCTGTGCCACCGCCCGCCACGGCTCGCCGGCCGTTGACTGCGCACGGATCAACGGCTGCTTGAGCACTTCCTGGCACGGCACTTCACGGTGGGCCAGCAGGTGGGAGCGCTTGGCCACGGCGACCGCCAGCGTGTCATGCCACAGCGGTTCGCATACCCAGCCAGGCCACTGCCGGGCAACCGCAGACAAGGCGAAGTCGAAGCCGTCGTCCGGCAGCTCCGCGCCTCGACCGGGATCTGTCCAGCCGGCCAGGACGGCATGAGTCTCCGGCTCTTCGGCACGCTGCAGGGCGAGCACGTCGGCGAGCTGGGGAGGCACCCATTCGCCGAGGACGGCCATGCGAATTTCGGCGGTGATGTCACTCGATTCCACGTCCAGCTCCCCCAGGCGGTGAACTCGTGGCAACTGATCTCGAAGCCGTTGGATGAGTTAAGTTTAACGTGGTTTAAATCGTGACCGTGTTCGACGCTCTTGGCAATGCCAAAGCGTTCGATCCAAAGGGGCCGCCCCACCGGCACCACTACCTACGAAGCGGAACCAGCCATCGCGTTTGGGGCTGCCGTGCGGGAAGAAAGAACCAACCAGGGCATCGCTCAGGAAACGCTGGCCCACATGGCCGGCATCGAACGGTCGCACATGGGCAAGATCGAGCGCGGCGAGCATGTCCCCACGCTCCCTCTCATCCTCAAGATTGCCCGTGCGCTGAAATGCAGTTCCGCCCACTTGATGACTCTGACCGAAGCCAAGCTGGCAGAGTCGGCCCCATCCGCAGATTGAAGCCGGCCCGCACAGCGGTCGCATGCCTACGCCTGATCGTCGTCCTTGCCCCCAAGGGCTGAATCTTCGCGCTTTGCGGCCTCGTTGACGAGCCGCAGGTATGGGTTGTCTGGCGGCGTCTCCTGGAACAGCGCATCCGGGCTGGCGAGCAGGTAGCCGTGCAGCCGGCGCGACTTGCGCGGCCCCGTGACTTCGCAGGTCCAGATGTTCAGCCCGCTCGGCTGCTTGCGGTGCTGTCCCAGCTTCTCGAAGCGCTTCTGTACCCACTGCCACCCCTCCAGCTTCTCCTGCTTGGCCAGCGCGGCGACTTGAAGGTACTCCTGCGCGTAGCGCTGGAACACGCCGGGGCTGACGAGATAGGTCGTACCGGCGACGGTATGCACCAGGGCCTTGGCGTCGTTGATGATGAGCTTGCGCGTCTGGATGCTCTGACGCAGCCAGGCCATGAAGTGCGCCCCGGAGGGCTCCGCGCGATCCTGGGAAGGCGCGAGGCCCATCTGCGGCGGGGGCACGGTCGAAGGGGCCGGCTCGGGCTCGGCAACAGGGGAACTCGGGATCTCCGGTGCCGTGGGTGGAGCGGAGTCGCCCAGCAGGTCGAGCAGCGCGGCCACGCCGGTGTCCATGGCTGCGGATGCGATCGGCGCCGTGCTCGCGGATGCAGCCTCGATGCCTTCCGCGCGCGGCCCATCGGCCACCGCCGGCGGCGTCGGCTCCGCCTGTTCCTCTTCGATCTGCACACGGCCTGCGAACGGCGCCGGCCGGTCGGCCGCATCCCAGATCATCGCCGGCGAGAGTTTCAGGAAGGTGAAGGCGTGCGACCAGCCGGCGTCGCTGGTGACGGTAGCCTTCCAGATCGCCTTGCCATCCGGCGTCGGTTGCACGATGCCGTGATCCTGCAGCACGTTGAACACCGCCGTATTGCTCGCCGGGATGCCGTCGATGCCCTGCGACAGCAGATGTGCGCGCAGCTTGTCGGAGACGGTCTTGCTCACCAGCCACAAGGCGTCTTGGGTCAGCCAACCGTCC
>JAFLDI010000448.1 GCA_017302485.1 Burkholderiales bacterium
CTGGGACGCGTCCCCGGAACGGACGGCATTGTTAAGGCAGGTCTCTGGCGAGAGGGTTTTGCGAGAGCTCATCGGGGATACCCTCAAGGCGGCCTCGGGACATGGCGGAGATCTGAGGGCGGCGATGGCAAAGCTGCGTCCCAAACGATCCCAATGGGGCGTCGCGTTAAAGCATTTGGATCGCGCTCAAAAGGCGCCCAAGTTCAGTTGGAACATCGCCTACAGCGCACCCATATGGGACATGGACATCCCGAAATTCTCCGGCAGCTTAGATCTGGCGCGGGTGGCCAGTGCCGAGGCTCTCTTTCTTGCCGCTGAAGGCAAGAGCAACGAAGCGGAAGCCCGCTTGGCGCAAGTGCTTTGGTTGGCTGACCGGTATGCGGGCGCAGGCGCCGTGGTCCCTGTCCTCGCGAGCGTGGCGATCGACCATTTCGTGTGGACTGCAGCGACACCGCTCTTCGCCGCAGGCAAAGGGCAAGGATTGACGGAGGCCAAAGTGGTCGACCTGCGGCTGGCGCTGAAGTACGCGATGGACCGCGAAGCCATGGTGCAGACCGTGCTGCAGGGCTACGGCACGGTGGGCAACGATTTCCCGATCAACAAGGCCTACGACCTCTTCCCCGAGGGCATCGAGCAGCGCGCCTACGATCCGGAGCAGGCCGCCAGCTACTACAAGAAGTCCGGTCATTCCGGGCCGGTGCTGCTGCGCACGTCTGACGTCGCCTTCGCTGGCGCGGTCGAGCAGGGCCGGATCAGGGGCCAGCACCACCTCGTACAGGTGCGGCGGCTCCTGGGCGTTGGCCAGCACCACCTGGATCGACAGGCCGGCCAGCTTCAGGCCGATCGCATGGCGCACGGCGGCCAGGGCGGCGGGGCTGCCGTCGACGGGGAGCAGGTAGCGCATGGGACCTCCGGGATGCGTTGGGGTTGAACCATCGTAGCGCGCGGGGGCGCCCTGCGGCAGTGCTAAGCTGCCCGGCTGATCCCGCTCAAGAACTCTGGAGACTCCCTCATGCCCGGCCTGCTGCCTGACATCGACCCCGATGGCCTGCTCGAATACTCGGTGGTCTACACCGACCGCGCCCTGAACCACATGTCGAAGAAGTTCCAGGGCGTGATGGGCGACATCTCGCGCACGCTCAAGGCCGTCTACGGCGCCGAGGCAGCGGTGGTGATCCCGGGCAGCGGCAGCTTCGGCATGGAGGCGGTGGCGCGCCAGTTCGCCACTGGCCAGAAGGTGCTGGTGCTGCGCAACGGCTGGTTCAGTTTCCGCTGGACGCAGATCCTGGACATGGGCGCCATCCCGTCCGAACAGCGCGTGCTCAAGGCCCGCCCGGTGGGCCCCGGCGCGCAGCAGCCCTGGGCACCCGCCTCGCTGGAGGAAGTGCGCGCCGCGATCGCCGACCAGAAGCCCGCAGTGGTCTTCGCGCCGCATGTGGAAACCGCCAGCGGCATGATCCTGCCCGACGACTACCTGAAGGCCGTGGCCGATGCGGTGCACGCGGTGGGCGGCATCTTCGTGCTCGACTGCATTGCCAGCGGCACCGTGTGGGTGGACATGGCGGCGCTGGGCATCGACGTGCTGGTCAGCGCGCCGCAGAAGGGCTGGAGCGCCGAGCCCGGCTGTGCACTGGTGATGCTGGGCGAGCGCGGCCTCAAGCGCCTGGACGAGACCACCAGCACCAGCTTTGCGGCCGACCTGAAGAAGTGGCACCAGATCATGCAGGCCTTCCTGGCCGGCGGCCACGCGTACCACACGACTATGCCCACCGGCGCGCTGACGCGCCTGCGCGACGCCATGGCCGAGATGGAGCAGCGCGGCTTTGGCGTGCTGAAGGAGCAGCAGTGGGCGCTGGGCCGCGCGGTGCGCGCGATGCTGGAGGGCCGCGGCATCCGGCCGGTGGCCGCCCCCGGCTTCCAGGCGCCCGGCGTGGTGGTCAGCTACACCGAGGACCCCGGCATCCAGAACGGCAGCAAGTTCATCGCCCAGGGCCTGCAGACGGCCGCCGGCGTGCCGCTGCAGTGCGACGAGGGGGCGGACTTCAAGACCTTCCGCCTGGGCCTGTTCGGTCTGGACAAGCTGGCGAACGTGGAGCGCAGCGTGGCCTCGCTGGCCGGCGCGCTGGACCGCATCGGCTGAGCATGCAGCGCCTGACGATCTCGGTCGACGACGAACTGGCCGAGGCCTTCGAGGCGGTGATCCGCGAGCGCGGCTACGCCAACCGCAGCGAAGCCTTCCGCGACCTGCTGCGCACCGAGCTGGGTCGCACCCATCAGGCGGCGCACCCGGATGGCCCCTGCATCGCCACGCTCAGCTACGTCTACAACCACCACCAGCGCCAGCTGGCGGCACGCCTGACCGACCTGCAGCACGATCACCACGAGCTGACCGTGTCCACCACGCATGCCCACCTGGACCACGAGCATTGCGTGGAGGTGGTGATCCTGCGTGGCCCGGCGCACGCTGTGCAGGCTTTCGCCGATGCGGTGATCGCGCAACCCGGCGTCAGCCACGGCCAGCTCCACCTGGTGCCGATGGTCGAGCAGCACGGCCACGGCCACGCCCATCTGGTGCCGGCCAGTGGGCCTCTGCGCCGCTGATCAGGCCCTGACCGCGCTGGTGTCCAGATCGGCAGCCTGCTGACCGGGGGTTCTCCCCAGGGGCCATGGCTGCATCCGAGGCGGCGTTGCGGGCGCAATTGCTTGGCACGCAACTTGTATGAAGATGCTGAGAATCTTCATACTCTCACGCCATGCACGACCTGCCCACTGACTGGACCGCGCTGTGCGCGCTGGTCTTCCTGCTCGGGATGCGCCACGGATTCGATGCCGCCCACCTGGCCACCATCGACGGCCTGACGCGCCTGAACCGGCGCCGCGGCGCTGCCTTTGCGGGCGGCTGTGGCGCGCTGTTCTCGCTGGGCCATGGCGCCGTGGTGCTGCTGATCGCCGCGCTGGTGGGCTCGGCCAGCGCCCAGTGGGTGCCGCCCGAGTGGGTGGATGGCTTCGGCACCGGCGTGTCGATTGCCTTTCTGCTGGGCCTCGGCGTTGTCAATCTGCGAGCGGTGCTGGCGGCGGC
>JAFLDI010000449.1 GCA_017302485.1 Burkholderiales bacterium
CGCGGCGCCGCGGCGGGCGGGAGCAGGGCGGCCGGGCATGTCAGGCAGCATACGGCAAAAGTGCAAGTCTTGGCCGGCCTTCGTCCATCCCGGCGGACCCGTGTCTTGCCCAGAATCACGGCCCAGAAGGAGACACCTGCGATGAGCTTCCACTTCGATCCCTACAGCCCCGCGGTCGACGCCGACCCGTTCCCGTATTACCGGACGCTGCGCGACGAGCACCCCTGCTTCTGGAGCGAGGAAGCGCAGATGTGGATCCTCTCGCGCTATGCCGACATCGTCAGCGCCGGACAGGACTGGCAGACCTACTCCTCGGCCAGCGGCAACCTGATGACCGAGCTGCCGGGTCGCGCTGGCGCCACCCTGGGCAGCTCGGACCCCCCCAAGCACGACCGCCTGCGCGGCCTGATCCAGCATGCCTTCATGAAGCGCAACCTGCTGGCGCTGGAGGAACCGATCCGGGCGGTGGCCAAGGACGTCTTCGGCCAACTCAAGGGCGCGGGCACCTTCGACTTCAAGGACGTGTCCTCGCAGTTCACCGTCAAGGTGCTGATGGCCGCGCTGGGCCTGCCGATGGGCGACGAGGCCTTGGTGCCCGAGCAGGAGGTGCGCGAGAACGCCGTGCTGATGGTGCAGAGCGACGCCCGCACCCGGGCCAAGGGTCCCGAGCACATCGCCGCCTACAACTGGATGCAGGACTATGCCGGCCGCGTGATCGCCATGCGCCGCGCCGAGCCGCGCAACGACCTGATCAGCCATTTCGCACTGGCCGAGATCGATGGCGACCGCCTGGACGACCGCGAGGTGCTGCTGACCACCACCACGCTGATCATGGCCGGCGTGGAAAGCCTGGGCGGCTTCATGATGATGTTCGCCTACAACCTGGCCACCTTCGACGAGGCCCGCCGCGCGGTGGTGGCCGACCCGGCGCTGCTGCCCGACGCGATCGAGGAAAGCCTGCGCTTCAACACCTCGGCCCAGCGCTTCCGCCGCCGGCTGATGAAGGATGTCACGCTGCACGGCCAGACCATGCGCGAGGGTGACTTCGTCTGCCTGGCCTACGGCAGTGGCAACCGCGACGAGCGCCAATACCCCAACCCCGACGTCTACGACATCAGCCGCAAGCCGCGCGGCCACCTGGGCTTTGGCGGTGGCGTGCATGCCTGCCTGGGCACGGCCATCGCGCGGCTGGCGGTGAAGATCGCCTTCGAGGAGTTCCACCAGGTGGTGCCCGACTACCGCCGCGTGGCCGACCAGTTGCCCTGGATGCCCTCGTCGACCTTCCGCAGCCCGCTGGTCCTGATGCTCAAGGCCCAGTAAGCTTGACGGTTTCGCCCACCCACGACAGACCCATGCCCCAGATCACCTACCTCGAGGCCAACGGCCAGTCCACCACCGTCGACGTGCCGGAGGGCTGGAGCCTGATGCAGGCCGCCACCGCCAACGGCGTCGACGGCATCCTGGGCGAATGTGGCGGCTCCTGCGCCTGCGCCACCTGCCACTGCTACGTGGACGAGCTGCTGGCCAGCGTGCTGCCCGCGCCCAGCGCCGGCGAGCTCGACATGCTGGACAACGTGGCGGCCGAGCGCCGCCCCAACAGCCGCCTGTCCTGCCAGATCAAGGCCAGCGCCGCGATGCACGGCGGCCGCGTGACCCTGCCCGAGTGCCAGGAATGATCGAGCCGGACGGCCCCGTCCTGATCGTTGGTGCCGGCCAGGCCGGCACGATGACCGCCGAGGCCCTGCGCAGCGGCGGCTTCACAGGTCCGATCACCCTGCTGGGCGACGAGCCGCACGGCCCCTACCACCGCCCGCCGCTGTCCAAGGCCTGGCTGGCCGGCGAGGTGGGTGAGGCGCAGCTGATGCTGCGCGCGCCAGAGATGCTGGCCAAGAAGAACATCACGCTGCGCACCGGGGTCTCGGTCCGGTCGATTGACCGTGCGGCGCAGCAACTGCACCTGGACGGGGGCGATGCGCTGTCCTATGCCGGCCTGGTGCTGGCCACCGGTGCCGCGCCGCGCCGTCTGCCGCTGGCTGGCGGCGACGCGCCCAATGTGCTGCCGCTGCGCAGCAAGGACGACGCGTCGGCCATCGCCACGCTGCTGGCGCGCTGTGCCGATCTGGCACTGCCGCTGGTGGTCTTCGGTGGCGGTTTCATCGGCCTGGAAGTGGCCGCCACCGCTCGCAAGAAGGGTCTGGCGGTCACCGTGCTGGAAGCCGCGCCGCGGCTGCTGGGCCGCGTTCTGTCGCCCGAGCTGTCGGCCTGGTATGCCGATCTGCATCGCGGCCATGGCGTGCAACTGGTGCTGGAGGCGCGCATCGAGCGCATCGACACCGCCGACGGCCTGGCCTGCGCGGTGGTGATGGCCGATGGCACGCGCCACGCCTGTGGCGGTGTAGTGCTGGGCGTGGGCGTGTCGGCCAACGACACCTTGGCCGCCGCCGCCGGTCTGGACTGCGAGCGCGGGATCGTCGTCGACGCCTGCGGCCGCACGGCCGACCCGCGCATCGTGGCGGCCGGCGACTGCACCGCGCGCCGGCTCGATGACGGCAGCCTGTTGCGCCTGGAATCGGTGCAGAACGCCACCGAGCAGGCCAAGTCGGCCGCTGCCGCGCTGCTGGGCCAGCCGCGGCCCTTCACCGCCACGCCCTGGTTCTGGTCCGACCAGTACGACAAGAAGCTGCAGATGGCCGGTCTGTCCGCCGGCGCGGACAGCTGGGCGGTGCGGGGCGACATGGCGGCCGGCACCAGCTTCTCGGTCTATCACTACCGTGGTGGCCGGCTGATCGCGGTGGACTCGGTCAATGCCGCCAAGGACCACCTGCAGGCGCGCAAGCTGCTGGATGCGGGCGTGTCGCCCACGCCGGCGCAGGTGGCCGACCTGGGCTGTGACCTGAACGCGCTGCTGGCAGCCTGATCAGAGGCGGGCCAGCCAGGCGGACAGCGCCGCATTCACCGCCTCGGGCGCCTCCATCGGCGCCATGTGGCCGCAGTGCGGCACATCCACGCGGCTGACCGGGCCGGCCACCATGGCTGCCATCTCGTCGTGGCGGGCGGGAGGGCTCCAGGTGTCCTGTT
>JAFLDI010000045.1 GCA_017302485.1 Burkholderiales bacterium
GGTCCATGGCCAGGCCGGAGTGGTTGGGGTGCAGCACCTGCCATTGGACAGTCCAGGGCTGGCCGGCGGGCGGGCGCGGGCCGTCGGCACGGAACAGCATGCGGCCCAGCGAGGCGCGCTGGGCGGCCTCGTCGCCACCCGGTGGGGCCGAGCAGCCGCCGCTGGCCTTGACGTAGCGCAGCGCCATCAGCCGCTGACCGTCGGCGCGTTCGGCCACGGCGCGCACGAAGCTGTACTCATCGACCCGCACGCGGGTCTCCAGGTCGGGCAGGGCGCCGCCCTCGGGGAGCTCGAAGATGGCGGCCAGCGGCGAGGGGTTCTGGTCGATGATCAGCCACAGCTTGCGGATCGCCGCGGCACCCACCGACGGCGCCACGCGGCGTGTGGCCAGGGGCACGAAGGCCGGGTCACCGGCGCGCTTGGGTGCCGACAGGCTCAACGCATCGGGCGTGGCCGTGGGCGGCGTGCGGTCGTCAAAGTACTGCGCACGCAGCTTGCGCCAGATCGGCGAGTCATCGGGGTGGCTGTCTTCAGCTGGGGGGGCCGCGCGCGCGACCCAGGGCAGGCCGGCCAGGCCGAGCAGGCAGTGGCGGCGCTGGATCAAGGGGGCCGGGCTGTGGGGCATGGCGGACCTCAGCGGATCACGAAGCAGGCCTTCTTGACCTCGGTCTGCAGCTTGCGGTAGCGGCGCACAGCGGTCTGCACGCCTTCGTTCTCGCGCAGATAGGCGCCCCGCTCACCGCCAATGGTGGTGGCGTTGGCCTCTGTGGACAGGGTTTCGTACTCGTCGAAGCTGATCTGATCGGACAGCTTGTCCAGCGCGCAGGCGCACTTGTTGACCATCTCGAAGTGCGGACCGGGATGGTCGCGCATGCACTCGTGCACGTAGAGCACCCGCGCGACGGTGGGGAAGTCATTGGCGGCCTGGGCGGGCACGCCGGTCAGCAGGCCGATCAGCGAGGCAGCGGCAGCGGTCAGCAAGCGAAGCAGCGTCATTGGACAGTCCTGATGGCCACGGGGGTGAAGGCCTGCAGCATGGGCACCGAGGCGCCTTCGAGCGTGAGCTGGTCGTCGGTCAGCGGTGCGGCATCGGGCCTGGCGCCGGGCGTCAGGGTCTGCAGCGACACCACCTGGCCCGGCACCGCCTCGGACAGCACGAAGCGGTAGCTGCGCATCACGTACTGCGGGAAGCGGGCCTCGTTGGGGTCGTTGACAAAGGGCGTCAGGATGATCTCTTGCGCGGCCACCGGCTTGCCCTTGTAGCTGGCCTGCACATCACGCAGCGTGGCTGCCTCGTACAAGGCCATGCGGATGCGCTTGCGGAAATAGCTGGCCGAGCCTTTGGTGATCTTGTTCATCTGCCGGATGTCGCGCTCCAGGAAGTACAGCAGGACCGGGTTGCCCACGGGCTGCTCAACCTCGGGCAACTGGAGTCTGCGTGCGCCACTGAGGAATTCTCCGCTGGCCGTGCAGCAGCTGCCATTCTTGCGCTTGCTCAGGGTCAGCCGGGCGCGGTCTTCAAACGCTTCATCACCCTCGCCCTGGTGCTGGTAGCGGTAGGCCAGCGTGCTGCCGGGCTTCAGGCCCTTGAGCTGGTCAGACATCAGCAAGAGGCGTTCGGCGGCGGAGAAATCCTTCTTGCCGTCCTGGGAGACCGTCCCGATGTCCGGGTTCGACGCCGACGGCGTACCCTGGGCCCATGTGGGGGAGAGCACGATCAGGCTGGCCAGCGCCAAGCTGGTGGCGGCCATGCGGTGGAAAGGCAGGGGCATCGGAGGCAGGGGCGAGGTGCTCAGTCAGCGTGGGGAGGGGGCGGGTGCGTCATCCAGCAGCGGCACGTTGTAGGACTGCAGGATGGCTCGGATCTCGGAGCGACGCGATTCGATCAAGGCGTCGATCTGGTCTTTCCAGGCTTTCTCGCCATAGCGCACGCCCATGGCCATCTGGTAGTCGAAACGCACCCCGGGCTCGGACGCCATCGGGATCACCTTCAACTGCGGCTGCGTGACGCGCTGGGCGTAGAAGCCGGCCAGCGGCCCCCAGACGATGGCGGCGTCGATGCGGCCCTGGGCCAGCTCGTCCTCCAGGATCTGGCCGGGATAACGGGCCGGATCGGCGTCCAGCATCCTGAACGGCACGCCCTGGTCGGTCAGGTCGTGGCGGGCCAGCCAGTCGGAGGCGGGAGAACGGTCGAAGACGCCTATGCGTAGCTTGCGCAGGCGCTCCTTGCCCAGTGCGAGGAAGTCGGCGGTGGAGGTGACGCCATCCAGCCCCTTGCCAGCCGGGATCACCAGCGCATAGGTGGAGCGGTAATAGGGCTTGGTCACCGACACCTGGTCAAAGCCCACCGGTACGCCCATCATCAGGTCGCAGCGGTAGTCCTCGCCTGGCAGCTTGTAGCGCAGTGTGTTGCGCACAAAGGCCATGCGCTGCGGAAACTCGTAGTACTGCACCGGCAGGCCCAGGGCCTTGCCGAAGAGCTCGGCCAGCCTGTTCTCGATGCCGGCACCGGCGGTGTTCGAGAAGGGCAGGTTGTTCGGGTCCTGGCAGACCTTCAAGGCTTTGCGCGGCGCTTCATCCTGGGCCTGCACCAACGCCGGCAGCGCCGCAGACAGCGCCGCCGCGACCAGCGTCGCCGCCAAGCGCAAGGGACTCATTTGATCTCTTCCACCTTGGCGCGCGTGATGGCGCCATCGGAGCGGCCCTTGAGGTAGGCGTAGAGGTGATCCATGTTCTCCATCACCGTCGGGTTGGTGCCGAAGCTCTGCATGCCCTTGTCCAGGCGGCCGTTGGTGACGGTCTTGACAAACTCGTCCTTGGTCAGGGTCTTCAAGCTGTTGATCAGCGACGGGCCGACCATGCCCTCCTGGTTGGCGCCGTGGCAGCGGTCGCAGGCGGCGGACCGCCAGGTGCGGAAGCCCTTCATGGTGTTGGCATCCACCTTGTAGCCCTCCTGCACGGTGTAGAGCGGCTTGTCCTGGGCCTGGGCACCAATGGCACCAAGGGCGAGGACGAGGGGCAGGGCCAGGGCGGCGAGTTGCTTCACTTGCATGGTCTCCAGATCGTGGTGAGGGGGCCGGAGCGAACATCCGGCCAGGGAAATCGGAAATGAGAGGGGGCCGGCGTTGTTCACCTGTCAACGCCGGCCCCGGTCGGTCAGGAGGAGGGGGTAACCCTCATCCGTTCGTCGCTCAGTTGGGCAGCGTGAAGACCGTCAGCGAACCACCCAGCTCGGTGTACTGGCTCAGCTCCTTGTAGCCGCCCACCGCACCCAGGCCGTCCTGGTCCTTCTCGAGACCAGCCGCCATGCCGATGCCGGCCCAGCCGCCAATGCCCGAGAACACGCCGATGTACTGCTTGCCCTTGTGCTCATAGGAGAACACGTTGCCGATGATGCCCGAGGGCGTCTTGAACTTGAACAGCTCCTTGGTGATGTCCTTCTTGTCGACGCACTTCAGGTAACCCTCCAGGGTGCCGTAGCAGCTCAGGCCACCTGCGGTATTGAGCGCGCCGGACCAGACCGAGAACTTCTCGGGCTTGGACTGCACGATCTTGCCGTTGCCGGCATCCCAGGTGATGTAGTTGCCCATGCCACCATGGCTGTTCGGCGCCGGGAACATCGACAGCGTGGCGCCGACGTACGGCTGGCCGGCGGTGTACTCGACCTTGAACGGCTCGTAGTCCATGCAGACGTGGTTGGTCGGCACGTAGAACAGGCCGGTCTCCGGGTCGAAGGACGCCGGCTGCTGGTCCTTGGAGCCCAGCGCTGCCGGGCAGATGCCCTTGGTGTTGACGTCAGGACCGTTCTGGGCCGTCGAGTACTGCTTGACCACCTGCGGACGACCGGTCTTCATGTCGACGTGCGTAGCCCAGTTGACCTTGGGGTCGTACTTCTCGGCAACCAGCAGGGCGCCATTGGTGCGGTCCAGGGTGTAGGCGAAGCCGTTGCGGTCGAAGTGCACCAACGCCTTGGTCGGCTTGCCCTTGACGGGGATGTCGGCCAGGATCATCTCGTTGATGCCGTCGAAGTCCCACTCGTCGAACGGCGTCATCTGGTAGACCCAGTTGACCTTGCCGGTGTCGACATCACGCGACCAGATGGACATCGACCACTTGTTGTCGCCAGGACGCTGCGACGGGTTCCAGGTCGAGGGGTTGCCGGTGCCGTAGAACACGGCATTCAGGCCCTTGTCGTAGCTGTACCAGCCCCAGGTGGTGCCGCCACCGATCTTCCACTGATCGCCTTGCCAGGTCTTCAGGGAGGAGTTCGGGCCCACCGGCGCGACCTTGCCGTCGATCCAGGTGGTGGTCTTGTTGGGGTCGATCAGCATCTCGGCGTCGGGGCCGGTGGAGTAACCCTTCCAGACCTGCTTGCCGGTATTCAGATCGTAGGCGGCCAGGAAGCCGCGCACGCCCCACTCGCCACCGGAGATGCCGGTGATGACCTTGTCCTTGAAGATGTGCGGCGCGTTGGTGTTGACCGCGCCCAGCTTCGGGTCGCCGTTCTTGACATCCCAGACCTTCTTGCCGGTCTTGGCGTCCAGGGCCACCAGCATCGAGTCGGCCTGTTGCAGGATGACCTTGCCCTCGGCATAGGCCAGACCGCGGTTGACGGTGTCGCAGCACATCTGCGGGATCACCGCCGGGTCCTGCTTGGGCTCGTACTTCCACTTGATCTTCTGCGTGTCGAGATCGATCGCGAAGACCTTGTTGGGGAAGGGCGAGTGCAGGTACATGGTGCCGTCGATCACCAGGGGCGAACCTTCGTGACCACGCAGCACGCCGGTCGAGAAGGTCCAGGCGACCTGCATCTTGCCGACGTTGCCCTTGTTGATCTGGTTGAGCTTGCTGTAACGCTGGTTGTACATGTCACCAGCTTGCATCGCCCAGTTCTTCGAATTGGCGATGTTTTTCTCGACGTCGGCATTCGCCATGGCGAGCGCCGGCAGGGCCAGCAACGCCAATCCGATGCGTTGGCTGAGCTGCCGGGTCTTCATCCCGTGGAATCGCATGTGTGTCTCCTCGCTCGTGGGGTGGCTAGACAGATGGACGTCGGCCCCACCCGGAACCGACGCAACCGCTACGGATAGCAACGGCCTTTCCGCAACTAGCGTGCCTGTGCCCACGCGCCGGACCTGCTGTGCAGGCAGCGTGCCCGTTTGTCCAGGCCGGCCCGGCCGCCCACTACAGAGGGAAAACTTCCCTGGCGCCGACCTTGGGCTGCCCGCTTGACCAGGCTGCCGATCAGGGAAAGTCCGCAGCCTCGGCGGGTTGCTGGATGGGCCCGGACGATGTGTTGCACTGCAGCATCCGACCGGGCTCGCGGCGGGGGACCACAGATATGACGCACTGTGTGCCAGTCGCCCGCCCTGCCGCTGGTGACACTGCCCTGGGGCTGTGTCATCGGGCGGCCGCTCAGGTGCTGCGTTGCCGCGACAGCGCCGGATTGCGCGCGAAGTAGCGGCGGATCCCGGTGAACAGCGCTTCGACCAGGCGCGCCTGGTACTCGGGGTCGCGCAAGCGGGATTCTTCCTGCGGGTTGGAGATGAAGGCGGTCTCGACCAGGATGGACGGGATGTCCGGCGCCTTGAGCACCGCAAAGCCGGCCTGCTCGACCTGGCGCTTGTGCAGGCGACCGACACTGCCGATGCGCGAGAGGACCTCCTGGCCCACCTTCAGGCTGTCCTTGATCTGCGCCGTGGTGCTCATGTCGAGCAGGGCGCGCAGCACCTGGGCGTCCTTGGCGGCGATGTTGACACCACCCACCACATCGGCAGCGTTCTCCTTGTTGGCCATCCAGCGGGCGGCGGCGCTGGTAGCGCCGCCCTGGCTGAGCGCAAACACGCTGGCGCCGCGCGCCTCGGGTGTGAAGAAAGCGTCGGCGTGGATCGAGACGAACAGGTCGGCCTGGACCCGACGGGCCTTGTTCACCCGCTCGTGCAAGGGGACGAAGAAGTCATCGTCTCGCGTCAGCATGGCGCGCATGCTGGGATGGGCATTGATGCGGTCGCGCAACTGCAGAGCGATCTGCAGCACCACGTCCTTTTCCTTCAGCCCGCTGGGGCCGATCGCTCCTGGGTCCTCGCCGCCATGGCCGGGGTCGAGGGCGATCACGGTCAGGCGGTTGATGCGCTCCCGTTGGGCCGCAGTGACCTCGGCCGGTGGCGTGGTCTGTCGGGGGCGTGGTGCCGGCGTGCTGGCGGCCGGGGCGGAGGCCACCACCGGCCCTCCGGGCAACGGCCGCTCCAGGCGGACGATGAATTCGCCCAGCGCGTCCTGGATGGCCTGGCCGGCGGCTCGTTCGGCCTGATCGCGTTCCAGGATCAGGCTGGCCAGCGGGTCGACGGCTTCGGTGGGGTAGAGGTCGAAAACCAGCCGGTGCTGGTAGGCTGCCACCGGCGTCAGCGCGAATTGCTGCGGCTTGACGGCCTGCTTGAGGTCAATCACCAGGCGCACCACGCGTGGCTGGTTCTGGCCAACGCGCACGCCGGCGATGAAGGGGTCGTCCGGCCGCACCTTGCCCACCAGCTCGCGCAAGGCCGGGCTGAGCTCGAGGTTTTCGATGTCGACCACCAGGCGCTGGGGGCCGTCGGCCAGGAAGTGTGCGGCCTGCAACGCCTTGTCGGACTCGATGGTCAGACGGGTGTAGTCATTGGCTGGCCAGACCCGCACCGCCAGGATGCTGGCGCCAAAGACCAGCTCGGCCGGACCCAGGCTCAGCACCAGCGCCCCCAAGGACTGCAGGGCCTGCCGACGCCTCACGCGCACGCTCCGGCGTCCAGCAGCGCCAGCCCGGTGGCGCTGCCGGCTTGGGCGGTGACGGTGCGGCTGTCATCGTCCTGCGGATCGATGACCAGGCGCAGATCGGGCGGGGGCAAGAGCGCACGGGCCTTCTCGGCCCATTCACTGAGCTTCAGGCCGGGTGCGGCAAAGACTTCGCGGAAGCCGGCGTCCTCCCACTCGCGTGGATCGGTGAAGCGGTAGAAGTCGAAGTGCGACACGGCCAGACCGTCGACCTCATAGGGCTCGACCACGGTGTAGGTGGGGCTCTTGATCCGGCCTGGCACGCCCAGGTGGCGCAGCAGGTGTCGAACGAAGGTGGTCTTGCCGGCCCCCAACGGGCCGTCCAGCTCGATATGGGCCTGGCGCAATGCCGGCTGCAGGGCCAAGGCCGCAGCAAAGCGGGCACAGGCCGCTTCGTCGGGCCAACGAAGGCTGCGGGTTTCTAGAATCGGCGGATGGATCAAGACGGGCGTCAGCGACAGGGGCAGGTGGGGCCGCAGGCCCAGGCACTGGCGCAGCAGGTGGCGCAGGCGCTGCCGGCGTGGGCCGCTGAGCTCGGATTTTCCCAGATCGGCGTGGCCGATGTGGATTTGCGCGAAGCCGAGGCCGGCCTGCAGGCCTGGCTGTCGGCTGGCTGCCACGGCGAGATGGGCTACATGGCCCGCCACGGCCTGACGCGCGCCCGTCCGGCCGAACTGGTGCCTGGCACGCTGAGGGTGATCACGGTGCGCATGGACTACCTGCCCCGCGGCACACCGCCCACCTGGCGCGAGGACGAGCAGGCCCGGTTGCGCCGGGACGGCGAGGCGGTGGTGTCGCTCTACGCCCGTGGGCGGGACTACCACAAGGTGCTGCGCCAGCGTCTTCAGCAACTGGCCATTCGCATCGAGGCCCTGGTCGGTCCTTGCGGCTACCGCGTGTTCACCGATTCGGCGCCGGTGCTGGAGGTGGAACTGGCCAGCCGCAGCGGCCTGGGCTGGCGTGGCAAGCACACCCTGGCGCTGTCGCGCGAAGGCGGCTCGATGGCGTTCCTGGGCGAGCTTTTCATTGACCTGCCGTTGCCCTTGACAGGCGCCGACAACGCCCACTGTGGCGATTGCGACGCCTGTCTTCGGGCCTGCCCGAGCGGCGCCATCGTGGCGCCCTACCGCTTGGACGCGCGGCGCTGCATCTCCTATTTGACGATCGAGCATGCCGGGCCGATCGATCTGGCACTGCGGCCCTTGATCGGCAACCGCCTCTACGGCTGCGACGACTGCCAGTTGGCCTGCCCATGGAACAAGTACGCGCAGGTGTCGGCGCTGCCGGATTTCGATGCGCGCGCGCCATGGTCGGCGCCATCGCTGCTGGCTCTGTGGGGCTGGGACGAGCCGGCATTCCTGCGGCACACCGAAGGCAGCCCGATCCGGCGCATCGGCTGGCAACGCTGGCGGCGCAATCTGGCGGTGGTCACGGGCAATGCGCTGGCGGCGCAGGCCGATCCGCAAGCCGTGGCCGCCTTGCGGGCAGCACTGACGCTGGCCCTGCCGCAGGCGTCACCCCTGGTGGCCGAGCACATCGCCTGGGCGCTGACACGCGCCTGATCAAGCCGACTGGATCCATCCCAGCGCGGCCAGCGCCAGGGGAAGGCCCAGCATCGCGATCAGGGTGGACAGGCTGACCAGTCCGGCGACGAAACCACCATGCCCGCCCATGCGGGTGGCCAGCACGTAGGCGCTTGAGGCCGTGGGCAGGGCCGAGAAGGCCACCACCACACTCTGCTGTGCAGGCGGCAGGCCCGCGGTCACCACCAGCGCGATCGCCCACAGCGGCAGCACCAGGTGACGGATGCCCAGGAAGGCCGCGGCCAGCCGAGGGGCGTCGCGCAGTGCGCCCATCTGCAGGCCCGCGCCCACCGCCATCAGCCCCAGCGGCAGGGCGGCACTGCCCACCCGTGTCAGCGTCACGTTCAGCGCCTCGGGCAATTGCAGGCCCGCCAGGTTGCAGGCCAGACCGGAGACCGTGCCGATGATCAGCGGATTGCGTGCCAACTCGCGGCCGAAGTGCTGGCCTGAACGCCGCGCCAGGGGCCAGACCGCCGCCACATTGCACACCGGCACGCACAGGGCGATCAGCAGTGCGATCCAGGCCACCGCCTGCACGCCACCCAGGCGCTCGGCCATCGCCAGACCCACATAGGAGTTGAAGCGGAAGGCCGTCTGCGCGCCCGAGGCATGGGTCAGCGCATCGACGCCACGCAGATGGCCCAGCGCGTAGGCCAGCCCGATGCCCAGGCCCACCACAGCCAGGCCGCAGGCGGCGAAGCTGAGCGCTTCACCGGCCTGCAGCGGCTGGCGCAGGATCGCCACGAACAGCAGCACCGGGAACAGCAGCCAATAGACCAGGCGCTCCACACCATCCCAGACCGGGCGGTCCAGCGCCGTGTGGTGGCACACCAGATAGCCGGCGACGATCAGCAGGAAGTCGGGCAGCAGCAGCAGGACCTGGGACATTCCCCGAGTGTGCCAGCGCACCGGCTACGCAGTTTCCACAGCGCGGCCTGGCCTTTGTGCGCTCCATCATGTTCCGGCGCGCCGCGGCGCGTTCACAATCAGGCACCCCCTCACCGGAGAACTCCCCGATGCGCTCACGCCCCCGCCTTCTTGTTCTGGCCACCGCCATCAGCCTGCCGCTGTGGAGCCCGGCGCTGCTTGCCCAGACCTACCCGGCCAAGCCGGTGAAGCTGGTGGTGCCCTTCGCGCCGGGCGGCACGACCGACATCATCGCCCGCGTGGTGGCCGAGAAGATCTCCCCCGCACTGGGCCAGACCTTGATCGTCGAGAACAAGGCCGGTGGCGGCGGCTCGGTCGGCGCCAACGAGACCTCCAAGGCCACGCCAGATGGCTACGCGCTGGGCATGGCCACGGTCTCGACCACCGCTGCCAACCCGGCGATCAACGCCAAGATCCCCTACAACCCGCTGACCGACTTCACGCCGATCATCAACATCGCGGCCACACCCAACGTGATCGCGGTGCACCCGTCCTTCCCGGCCAAGGATTACAAGACCTTTCTGGAGGTCATCAAGAAGAGCCCCGGCAAGTACAGCTTCGCGTCCTCGGGCACCGGCGGCATCGGTCACCTGCAGATGGAGCTCTACAAGAGCCTGGCCGGCGTCTTCATCACCCACATTCCCTACCGCGGTGCCGGTCCGGCGCTGAACGACACGGTGGCAGGCCAGGTGCCGATCATTTTTGACAACCTGCCCTCGGCGCTGCCCTTCATCAAGGACGGCCGGCTGGTGCCGATCGTCGTGGCGGCACCGCAGCGACTGGCCGTGCTGCCCAACGTGCCCACCTTCAAGGAGATCGGCCTGGAGCCGGTCAATCGCATGGCCTACTACGGCGTCTACGGTCCCAAGGGGCTGCCCAAGGAGGTCGTGGACAAGGTGCATGACGCGGTCAAGCGCACAGCCGAACTGCCCGACGTGAAGAAGCGCATCGAGGACACCGGCTCGCTGCTGGTGCTCAATACGCCGGAGCAGTTCCGTGAGCAGATCCGCGCCGAGTTCGACGTCTACAAGCAGGTGGTGGCGCGGCAGAAGCTGACGCTGGAGTGAGTGGCAATGACGCCGCACTGATCCGCCGCTTCAGCGACGCCCTGTGGCTGGAAGACGGGCTGGCTGGCAACACGCTGGCCGCCTACCGGCGTGATCTGGCGGCCTTGTCGGAGTGGCTGGGTGCGCAGTGTCATTGCGGCCTGCTGACGGCCACCGAAGCCGATCTGCGGGCCTATGCGGCCGCGCGGCATGCCGGCTCGCGTGCGACCACCGCGAATCGGCGCCTGTCCACCTTCCGGCGCTTCTACCGCTGGGCGCTGCGCGAGCGGCTGCTGGATGCCGATCCCACACTGCGCCTGGACAATGCGCGCCAGCCCATGCGGGTGCCACACACGCTGAGCGAAGCCCAGGTGGAGGCCTTGCTGGCTGCACCTGACGCCACCAACCCTCTGGGCCAGCGCGACCGCTGCATGCTGGAACTGATGTATGCCAGTGGCCTGCGGGTGAGTGAGCTGGTCGGCCTGCAGGGTCTGCAGGTCGGTCTCAATGAAGGCGTGTTGCGGGTGACCGGCAAGGGCAGCAAGGAGCGTCTGGTGCCCTTTGGCGAGCAGGCCCAGGTCTGGTTGGAGCGCTACATGGCCGATGCCCGCGGTGCGCTGCTGGGCGGGCGTTCGTCCTCGGCCTTGTTCGTCACGGTGCGGGGCGGGCCGATGACACGGCAGATGTTCTGGCGGCTGGTCAAGCGCTATGCGCTGCAGGCCGGCATCACCTCGCCCTTGTCGCCGCATACGCTGCGCCACGCCTTTGCCACCCACCTGCTCAACCACGGCGCCGACCTGCGCGTGGTGCAGCTGCTGCTGGGGCATGCCGACATCTCGACCACCACCATCTACACCCACGTGGCGCGCGAGCGACTCAAGCAACTGCATGCACGTCACCATCCGCGCGCCTGAGCAGCCCCTGGGCCATGAAAAAGGCCACCCGGAGGTGGCCTGGTGATGCTCTGGAGCACCCCTGTCGGGGTGCCGCAGGATCAGAAGTTGTGGCGGACGCCCAGGGCCAGCGAGCTGACGTCGGCGCCAGCGGCACCCGACACGTAGGCCGCGCCGGTCTGGTTGTTCACCTTGGTGTAGAAGCCGTAGACCTTGGTGCGCTTGCTCAGGTTGTAGTTGACGCCAGCGGTCATCTGGGTGGCGCCGGTGTCGGCCACGCCGCCGACGTCGCCAGCGCGACCGATGTTCAGGTGCAGTTCGGTGGCGCCCATGGTGTACATGGCCGAGACGCGCATCGACGACCGGTCGGCACCCGCGATGCCACCGATGTCGGTGTTGCGGATGTAGTAGGCGCCCAGGGTCACTGCGCCGATGTCATAGGCAGCGCGGACGCCCATTTCCTTGTTGTCGCCGTTCTTCTCGTAGGCGGCGCCCAGGTGCAGCGGGCCGCCTTCGTAGTTGGCGGTCAGCACCAGGGTGCGGCCCAGATCGCCAGGACGCTCTTCCGCGATCTGGGCATCGAAAGTCACGCCACCCATCGTCGGCGAGGTGTAGGCGACCATGTAGTTGGCGCGGCCCGGGTACAGGTAGAACGCGTCCTCCGACACGCCGGTGTCGTGGTTGTGGTTGCTGATGTAGTCGGCCAGGGTGAAGTAGGCCATGGTCGGGCCCATGTTGCCCATGCGCAGCTTGCCCCAGTTGCCGGCCAGGTACACATTGCTTTCACGGCCCCAGAAGGTGCCGGCAGCGGTGCCGTTGGTGGGGTTGAAACCGTGCTCCAGCACGAAGCCGGCCTTCAGGCCGCCGCCCAGGTCTTCGACACCGCGGAAACCGATACGCGATGCGTTGTTGAACACGCCCTTGTCGGTGACGTTGCCGACCTTGCGGCTTTCCATGGTCACGTTCAGGCGACCGTAGACGGTGACCGAGCTTTGGGCGAAGGCGGGCGCCACGGTGGCAGCAGCCAGGGCGGTCAGGACGAGAGTCTTCTTCATAGGTACCTTGTACGGAAGAGAGTTGAAAACCACGCCGGTGCGGGTTTCGCCGGGCGGCGCAGGCGCTCTGAAGGCGTCGTGAGCCGATTTTAAGGGGGCTGGATGGGCTGACAGGCGCCGCGACCCCCTAAGGGCCCCGGGAGGCAGGGGGAAACGTGGCGTCGGCGCAACTCAGGCCGGGAATCCCGGGCGCTCAGCGGCTGGGCACAATGGCGCCATGGACCATACCTTTGCCTCGGCCCTGGTGCTGCTGCTTCTCGTGCTTGACCCCTTTGGCAGCCTGCCGATCTTCATTTCCGTGATGCGCGGCGTGGCGCCCGAACGCCGCCGCCGGGTGGCGCTGCGTGAGGCCGGCATCGCGTTCGCGGTGCTGCTGGCCTTCATGGTGTCAGGCCAGGGCTTCCTGGCCATCATGCACCTGTCGGAGCGTTCGCTGGAGGTGGCGGGTGGGGTGATTCTGCTGATCATCGCGATGCGCATGATCTTTGCATCGGGCGGCGAGATCTACGCCAGCGACCCCAGCCGCGAGCCGATGATCTTCCCGCTGGCGGTGCCGCTGCTGGCGGGCCCATCGGCGATGGCCACGGTGCTGCTGCTGGCCTCGCGCCAGCCCGAGAAGCTGTGGTCCTGGGTGGGCGCACTGACGCTGGCGATGGTGGTCAGCACGGTGGTGCTGATGTCGGCCGAGCGCATCCGCAAGCTGATCGGCACGCCGATGGTCTCGGCGCTGGAGAAACTGATGGGCCTGGTGCTGACGGCCATTGCCACCGAGATGGTGCTGGCCGGACTGAAACGGTATTTCTTCGACAGCCCCTGACGGGGCCGCGGCTCAGCGCCCGCGCAGATGGGCCGGCGCCTCCAGGCGCTTGGCCAGCGTGGACAGCACCAGCGTCAGCACCAGATACATCGCCGAGATGGCGAGGTAGGGCTCCCAGTAGCGCGAATAGGCGCCCGCCACGGTGCGCGCGGCCAGGGCCAGTTCGGCCAGGCCGATCGCCGACACCAGCGACGAGTCCTTGATCAGCGTGACGCCCTCGTTGACCAGGGCCGGCACCATGCGGCGGAAGGCCTGCGGCAGGATCACGAAGCGCATCGCCTGACCGTGCGTCAGGCCCAGGCTCCAGGCGGCCTGGGTCTGGCCACGGTGGATGCTCTCGATGCCGGCGCGGAAGATCTCGGAGATGTAGGCGCCAGCGTTCAGCGACAGTGCCACCGCGCCCGAGAAGAAGGCGCCGTACTCCTGGCGGAACTCGCGCGCCGTCTCACCAGCCAGCAGCAGGCCGCTGTCAGGGTGCACCAGTGCCGGCATCACCGCGAAGTGCACCAGCAGGATCTGCACGAACAGCGGCGTGCCGCGGAAGAAGGTGACATAGGCCAGCGTGATGCCGCGCAGCGCCCGCAGACCCCAATCCAGCGCCATCGACTTGGGGCGGGGCGCATCGCGCGAGCTGCTGACCAGCCCGAACAGCGCGCCCAGCACCAAGCCCACGGCGATGGCCACCACGGTGATCTTCACCGTGGTGATCAGACCGTCCATGAACAGCGGCCAGTAGCCGCTGAGGATCTCCCAGCGCAAGTCCATGGACGGCGTCTCCCCGCGACGATCAGTTCGACGCCGCGGAGGCCGGTGCCGGGGCGGCAGCAGCCGGCGGCTCGGTGCCGAAGGTCTTCTTGTAGATCGCGGCGTAGGTGCCATCGGCCTTCACGGCGGCCAGGCCCTTGTTGACCATGGCCAGCAGTTCGGCGTTGCCCTTCTTGACGGCGATACCGTACTGCTCCGGCGCGAACGACTTGGTGTCGGCCACGGTCTTGAACTTGGCGCCCGGGTTGTTGGCCACGTAGTGGATGACCACGCCGTTGTCGGCGACCACGGCGTCAACGCCACCGGCCTCCAGTTCCTTGAGCGCCAGCGGGGTGGACTCGAAGCGCTTGGTGGTGCTGGCGGTCTTGCCTTGCAGCTTGGTCACGACCTCGTCACCGGTGGTGCCGGTCTGCACGCCGACCTTGGCCTTCTTCAGGTCATCGAACTTGGCGACCTTGGAGCTCTCCTTCACGGCGATCAGCTGGATCGCGTCGAAGTAGGGGTCGGAGAAGTCCATGGTCTGCTTGCGCTCGTCGGTGATGGTGATCGACGAGATCAGCAGGTCACGGTCGCCCTGGCCCAGTGCGTTGAAGATGCCTTCCCAGGGGGTGTTCTGGAACTTGACCTGGAAGCCGCCCTTCTCGGCCACGGCGGTCAGCAGGTCGACCGAGAAGCCGACGATCTCGCCCTTCTCGTTCTGGTACTCGAAGG
>JAFLDI010000450.1 GCA_017302485.1 Burkholderiales bacterium
GGGGTGTGGCGGCTGGGTGGCGCGCTGACGCCGGGTGCCTGTCTCGTCAGGCCCGGCCCGAGCGCCGACTGCGTGGCTGCAGCTTGTCCAGCTCCGCCAGCTGCTGGCGCAGCAGCAGCAACAGCGTGCGGGCGTGCTCGACCGGCAGGCTCAGCACGGTGGAGGGCGATTCGTCATCGCGCAACTTGCGGGTCTGCACCAACGCATCCACGCTGACCTCGATCAGGCCGTGGACGTGGCGCATGGCTTTGAGGCGCTGGATCTCGATGTCGTAGGGTTTCACGGTGGGCAGACTCCGGGCGGCGGGGCCTGCATTGTCCGCTGTGTCAGCCGGCCACCACCGGCACCTTCACCGTGCGCGGCGATGAGAAGGCGCTGAGCGGCACGCGCGGCGCGGTGGTGTGCACGCCGATCTCGGCATCGTCGAGGTAGCAGCCCGGGTCCTCGGCCCAGGGGTCGCCGGTCAGTTGCTGGGCGCGCACGCGGGTGTTGCCGCCGCAGATGGCCAGGTGCTGGCAGCCGGCGCAGCGGCCGCCCACCGGGCGAGGCTGCTGCTTCAGGCCGGCCATCAACGGGTCGGCGGTGTCGGGCCAGATGGCACTGAAGGGCCGCTGGCGCACGTTGCCCAGCGGGTGGTGCCACCACATTGTGTCGGGGTGGACCTCGCCCAGGTTGTCGATGTTGGCCACGTGCAGGCCCGAGGCATTGCCGCCCCAGGCCTGCAGGCGCTGGCGCAGCGCGTCGCCGAAGCGCGCCGCCAGGTCGGGCCGGCGGCGCTGCAGCCACTGCAGCAGCCAGGGGCCGTCAGCGTCGTTGTTGCCGGTGACGTACTCCTCGTCCAGACCGTGCTGGGCGGCGTCCCAGGCGCGGTCGAACAGGGTGTCGAGCGCGGCGCGGGTGGCGGCGAACTGGGCGTCCTTGGCGCGGTGGAGGTTGCCGCGGCCGGCGTAGTTCAGGTGCGAGAAGTAGAACTTGGGGGCGCCCTCGGCTCGCATCAGGTCCAGCAGCGGCTCGAAGTCGTGCGCGTTGGGGGCGGTCAGCGTGTAGCGCAGGCCCACCTTCACGCCGCGCGCCAGCAGGTGCCGCACGGCGGCCAGGCTGCGATCGAACGCTCCCTCCAGGCGGCGAAACTTGTCGTGCGTGGCGCGCAGGCCGTCCAGGCTGATGCCCACGTAGTGAAAGCCGGTGGCGGCGATGCGCTCGGCCAGCGGCTCGTCGATCAGCGTGCCGTTGGTCGACAGGCCGGTGTAGAAGCCCATGCGGATGGCGCGTTCGGCGATGGGGAAGATGTCCGGTCGCAGCAGCGGCTCGCCGCCGCTGAGGATCAGCACCGGCACGCCGAAGGCCTTCAGGTCGTCCATCACGGTGAAGACCTCGTCGGTGCGCAGCTCGCCCGCGTAGTCGTGGTCGGCCGACAGGGCGTAGCAGTGCTGGCAGGTCAGGTTGCAGCGGCGGATCAGGTTCCAGATGACCACCGGTCCGGGCGGCTCGCCGCGGCGTCGGGTGCTTGGATACTGGCCACGGCGCTCAGCCTCGGCCAGCTCACGCAGGTAGTGGGAGACGCGGAACATGGCTCAGTCCTTCAATCGCAGCCCGGTCTTCTTCAGGATGGCCGTGCTGTAGAGGATGTCGTGGGCGCGGCACGCGGGGCCCAGCAGCGCCTGGATGCGGTCGGCCTGCTGCTGCACCTCGGCGCGGTGGCGGCCGTGCAGCATGGCGAACAGGTTGTAGGGCCAGGCGCTGCCGTGGCGCGGGCGGCGGTAGCAGTGGCTGACGCCCTCCAGCGTGGCCACGCGCTCGCCCAGCGCATCGACCTGAGCGTCGTCCACATCCCACACGCTCATGCCGTTGGCGGTGAAGCCCAGGCGGTAGTGGTTGGGCACGGCGCCGATGCGGCGCACCAGGCCCTCGGCCAGCATGGCGGCCAGCCGCTGGCGCACGGTCTCGCCGGGCACGCCCAGCATCGCGCCCAGGGCCTCGTAGGGGCGGCTGACCAAGGGCAGCCCGCCCTGGGTGGCGGCGATCAGCTCGCGGTCGAACTCAGTGAGGGGCATCGTGCAGCTCCGGCGCCAGCAAGGGCAGGCGCAACTCCACCCGGTACTCGCGCTCCTTGGGGAAGGCCATGACCGGCAGGCCGGTGGCGGCCTCGATGCGGGCGATCACCGCGGGCACCGCGGCCTCGGTCTCGGTGGCGATGACGAACCACATGTTCAGCGTGTGGTCGCGGCGGTAGTTGTGTGCCACCTCCGGCAGCGCATTGACCCGCGCCGCCACCGCGTCGAAGCGACCCTCGGGCACCGCCATCGCGGCCAGCACGAAGCGGCCGCCGGCGCGCTCGATCTGGAACAGCGGACCGAAGCGGGTGAGCTCGCCGTGCGACAGCAGGTGGCGCAGGCGCTCGATCACCGTCTCCTCGGTCCAGCCCAGTTGGCGGGCGACCTCCAGGAAAGGGCGGTCACTGAGCGGGAAGCCGCCGTGCAGGTGGCTGATCAGGCGCAGATCATCCGGCGTGGGCATGCTCGGTCTCCATCACGGGCAGGTCACGGAAGCGCCGGGCACCGGTCTGCTTGTAGCGCCGCCACGAGAACAGCACCTGCTGCGGCAGCTCATCCAACCCGGCGGCTTGGCAGGCGCTGGCCAGCACGCTGCGCACGCTGTCGCGGTCGCGGCCGTGCACCATGCCGTAGAGGTTGAAGGGCCAGCCCTCGGCACGCTCGCGGCGGTAGCACAGCGTGATGCCGGGTTGTTCGGCCAGGCGCGGCCCCAGGGCATCGACCCGCGTGTCGGGCACGTCGAACACGGCCATCGCGTTGTGCGTGAAGCCGAACTCGTGGTGCCGCACGATCAGGCCGAAGCGGCGCAGCGTGCCCTGGTCCAGCCAGCGGGCCAGCACCTGCAGCACGCGGTCGGTCTGCCAGCCCAGCGCCTGTGCCCAGGCGTCAAAGGGGCGCTCGATGAGTGGCAGACCGTCCTCCACCAGCGCGGCCAGGGCGCGGTCGGCATC
>JAFLDI010000451.1 GCA_017302485.1 Burkholderiales bacterium
CGGCGCTGTCCGCCTGGCTGGCCGGGCTGCAGTCTGTCCTGCTGGCAGCGCCTTGCGTCGCAACCGAAGCCCAGACCGCCTGAGCATCGATAGCATCGCGCCCATGAATCCCTGGTGGGCACGTGTGCGCGCGGTGCTGCTGGCGCCGCTCAAGGGGCTGCTGGCGCTGCTGATCCTGTTCGAGGAATGGGGCTGGGAGCCGCTGCAGCGTCTGGTGGCGGCGATCGGCCGCTGGCCGGGTTTTCGCTGGATCGAGGGCTGGGTGCGCGGCCTGCCGCCCTACGCCGCGCTGGCGCTGTTCGCGCTGCCGGCGCTGGCGTTGCTGCCCATCAAGCTGGCCGCGCTGTGGGCCATCCGCCAGGGTCATGCGGTGTTGGGGCTGACGGTGATCGTCATCGCCAAGCTGGTGGGCACGGCGATCGTGGCGCGGCTGTTCACGCTGACCCATGACGTCCTGATGCGCCTGCCCTGGTTCGCCGTGCTGTACACGCGCTGGAGCGCCTGGAAGGCCGGCCTGCTGGCCTGGGTGCACGCCAGCGCGGCGTGGCGGGCTGCGCAGGCCGTGTCCAGCGCGGTGCGCCAGGCGCTGCACCGCTGGCGACGCTGATCAGCGCCGCGGCGCATGCAGCGCCGCCAGCTCGCCCCGGATCTGCGCCAGCAGCGCCTGCTGTCCGTCGCGGTAGAACAGGTTGTGGCTCTCGAAGGGCACCATGCGGCCGTCGGGCAGGGCCATGTGGATGCAGCTCTTCTTCAGCGCGCGGATGTCCAGCGAGCGCGCGTCCATGAACTGCACGATCAGCACGCGAAAGACGCTGCGGTAGTCCAGCCCTTCGGGCGCGGCGATCTGCGGCAGGCAGCACATCAGCTCACTCAGACAGCTCGCTTGCGATTCGGGCGAATGGTTGGTGCTGAAGAGCTTGAAGACCTGGGACTTGAGCGACTCGTCGCGCTCGAAGACGATGGTGTTGCGGCTGGCCTCGACCAGCGTGGTGGGATCCAGGTAGCGCGTCAGCGGCTGCAGGCCGCCGCCCGGCGTGCGGATCGCATAGGCCATGGCCAGCGTGTCGGGGTTGCAGGGCACGGGCACCACGTCCTCGGCGGTGAAGAGGTCGCTTTGGTCGACGATGCGCCGGCGCAGCTCGCTGACCGTCAGGCGGTGCTTCGCGGCGTCGTAGTTGTCGCAGCGGCCGGCATCCTGCACCGGCTGCAGCGTCACGCCGCGCACGCAGGACCAGCCCTGGGCGTGGCGGATGATGTCGCCGATCTCGTCGTCGTTGACGCCGCGCTTGACGGTGACCACCAGCGTGGTCGACACGCCGGCCGCATCCAGTGCGCGCAGCGCGTCGTCGCGTACGCGGCGCAGGTCGGCGCCGCGCAGGTCCATCAAGGCCTCACGGCGCAGCGAGTCGAACTGCAGGTAGACCTCGAAGCCGGGCGCGTAGCGGGCCAGCCGCTCGGCAAAGCCCGGCTCCTGCGCGATGCGCAGGCCGTTGGTGTTGAGCATCAGGTGGCGGATCGGCCGCGCCTTGGCGGCGTCCAGGATGTCCCAGAAGCGCGGGTGCAGCGTGGGCTCGCCGCCGCTGAGCTGCACCACGTCGGGCTCGCCCTCGCTGGCCACGGCGGCGTCCAGCATCGCCAGCACCTCGTCGAAGCTGCGGTGGGTCAGGCGCTCGGGGCCGCTGCCGGCATAGCAGGTGGGGCAGCGCAGGTTGCAGTGGTCGGTGAGCTCGACGATGGTCAGGCAGCTGTGCTGCATGTGGTCGGGGCACAGGCCGCAATCGAGGGGGCAGCCGTACTGCATGGGCGTGGCGAAGCGCTCGGGCATCTCGGGCGCCTTCACGTACACCTCGCGGCACAGGCGGTAGTAGGCGGCGTCGTCGCTCACCAGCACGCGCTCGGTGCCGTGCGCCGGACACCACTTGTCCATGAAGACCTGCTCATCCTTGATGACGATCTTGGCCTCCACCGGCCGCAGGCAGGTGGTGCAGACCGAGCTGGTGGTGTCGTAGAACAGCCAGGGGCGGGTCTTTCGGCTCATGGCGGGTTGAAGGGGTTGGTCGGGTCCTTCGCCGCGGTTGCTGCCACAGGCTCGGCCGTGGGCCGGATCAGGCGGCGGAACAGCCAGGTGGCGAAGGCCGCGATCGCCAGGCCGATGCCGCCGACGATCAGGAAGAGCATGCCGTAGGACCGCGCCTCGCCGCTGCTGCCGAAGGCACTGGCGATGCCGGTGACCACGCCGAAGGCGCCGCAGACACCGAAGCCGCCGACGAACAGCACCAGCATCGCGATCGACAGGCCGCGCAAGAGCCGGCGACTGCCTTGGGACGACGGCGGGTCATTGCGGTGCTGTCGCAGGTACCACACCGCCACCACCACCGGCAGCAGCCACAGCAAGGGGTTGAGGAGTCCGATGAGGCTCATGGGTGTCTCGGTTGAAGCTGCAGCGGGCGCGCGGCGCGGGCCAGCAGCGGCAGGTAGATCAGCAGGGCCAGCAGACAGACCCATTGGATGCCGGACAGGCCGGCGGGATAGTCCACACGCACCGGCTTCAGGCCATCGGCCAGCAGCCGCCACAGCAGGTAGGTGGCCAGAAAGAGCTTGAAGCGCAGGCCGGCCACCGGCGCCAAGGCGTCGCGGGCACGGTGCAGCAGCGCACCCAGCAGCGCGAGGAAGCCGATCTCGTAGAGCGCGCTGGGATGGCGCGGCACGCCATCGCCATGGTCCACGCCCCAGGGCAGCGCGGTGGGCAGGCCATAGGTGTCGTCGTGCAGGCCGGCCAGGAAACAGCCCACGCGGCCCAGCATCAGGCCGGCGATGAGGGGCGTGACCATCAGGTCGCCGGTGGAGGCCGGCTGGCGGGTCAGCACCTTGGCGATTTCGATGCCGATCAGGCCGCCCAGCAGCCCGCCGACGATCGACTGCCCCAGTAGCAGCGGCCCGCCGGCCCACCAGGCGGCGATCAGGTCGGGCCGCTCGATCGCGAACACCAGCTTGTTGCCGAGGCCCGCGCCCAGCAGCAGGCCC
>JAFLDI010000452.1 GCA_017302485.1 Burkholderiales bacterium
GTGCCACGCTGGAGTGGCACCTGATCGGGCCGCTGCAGTCCAACAAGACCCGGCCGGTCGCCGAAGCCTTCGACTGGGTGCATTCGGTGGACCGGCTGAAGACGGCGCAGCGCTTGTCCGAGCAGCGGCCGGCGGCGTTGCCACCGCTGAACGTGTGCCTGCAGGTCAATGTGAGCGGTGAGGCCAGCAAGAGCGGCGTGACGCCGGCCGAGGTGCCCGCGTTGGCGCAGGCGGTGGCCGTACTGCCCCGGCTGCGGCTGCGCGGGCTGATGGCCATCCCCGAACCGGAGGCCGACCCGGTGCTGCAGCGGCTGCCGCACGCCCGCTTGCGGCAACTGTTCGAGGCTTTGCAGGCCCAGGGTCTGGCGCTCGACACCCTGTCGATGGGCATGAGCGCCGACCTGGAGGCGGCGGTGCAGGAGGGCGCCACGGTGGTGCGCATCGGCACCGCGATCTTCGGGGCCCGTGCCCGGGCCCCCCACCACACGGCTCAATGAGTGGTGTGGGCCGGCTCGAACGAGGCGAAAAGCAGCGGGTCCTCGTGCAGTTCCTGCATGAACAGGCCCGCGCGGAGCTCCTGGCTGGAGGCTTGCCAGTCACCCAGTCCGGGCAGGCCCGGCAGTGCGGCATCAGGCAGGGTGGGTTCGTTGGCGGGCTGGCTGTTCATGGGCGTGTCCTGGCGGGTCGGGTGCCGCCATGTTCTGTGGCGCCTCGCGCCCGGCCCATCACTCGCATGGGGGGATGCCGTCGGTCGATCCCCCTAGTTTGAAGGCGCAGCCCGGCCCTGGGGGGGCTCAGAAGCTCAGCGCCGTGGTGTTCTTGACCTCTTCCATCACGGCATAGGTGCGGGTCTCGCGCACGCCAGGCAGCGACCAGATCACGTCGCCCACGAAGCTGCGATAGGCGGCCATGTCGGACACCCGGGTCTTGAGCAGGTAGTCGAAGCCGCCGGCCACCAGGTGGCACTCCAGGATCTCGGGGCGCACCTGCACGGCGGCGCGGAAACTGTCCATCACGTCGTGTACGGTGCGGTCCAGCAGCACCTCGACGAAGACCATCAGGCCGGCCCCCAGCTTGGCCGGATTGAGGCGTGCCTCATAGCCCAGGATGTAGTTCTCGCGCGTCAGCCGCTTGACCCGCTCCAGCACCGCGGTGGGCGACAAGTGAACCTCCTCGGCCAGCTTGAGATTGCTGATTCGACCGTCCTTCTGCAGCACCTTCAGGATGCGCAGATCGATCTTGTCGAGGCCGCGTTCAGCGTTGAGCGGGAGGTCAGGTGTCGGCTTCATGCGGGGGAAAACTCCGTGGCGACTACAAAACTCCGAATCTTTCGCAGGCATTGTCGCCATACGCTGCGCATCTTCGCAGTAGTTCTAACCCTGCCATCACCGCCATGACCATGCCCGTCCCGCTGCGCCTGCCGCATCCGCCGCACGCCCGACTGCCGTTTCCCTACCGTCCCGAAGCCCAGGCCCTGGCCGGCTGCCGGGAGCGTCTGGGGCGCGGCTTCGACTGGTCCGCCGTGGTGACGCGCGCCCGGCCCTGGGTGCAGGCGGTGCGCGAGCACCCGGCGCCGTTCTGGGCCATGGAGTCACTGCTCAAGGAGTACCCGATCAGCAGCGCCGAAGGGCTGGCCCTGATGCGCCTGGCCGAGGCCCTGCTGCGCGTGCCCGATGTCGAAACCGCGATCGCGCTGACCGCCGACCAGCTCGGCCGCGCCGAGTTTGATGCGGCCGATGGCTCGCAGGGCTTGCTGGCCCGCCTCTCGGCCACGGCCATCGCGATGAGCAAGAGTTTCCTGCCCGAGGCGGGCGGTGGTGAACCCGGCCTGATGCAGCGCCTGGGCGCGCGCACCGTGGTGGCGGCCACGCTGCGCGCCATCCAGCTGCTGGGCCGGCAGTTCGTGCTGGGCCGCACGATTGGCGAGGCGATGGACGAGGCCGACGGCCAGCGCCGCGCCCAGCCGCGCCTGCGCTTCTCCTACGACATGCTGGGCGAGGGCGCCCGCACCGAGCACGACGCCCAGCGCTACCTGGCCGCCTATGCCGGGGCGATCCGTGCCATCGCCGCCTCGGCCAGCGGCCGCTCGGCGCTGCAGGACGGGCCCACCGGGGCCGACGGCATCTCGATCAAGCTCTCGGCCCTGTTCTCGCGCTACGAAGAGCTGCAGCGCGAGCGCGTCGAGGCCGAGCTGCTGCCGCGCGTCTGGCAGCTGGTGGCGCTGGCCGCCGAGGCCAACCTGAACCTCACGATCGACGCCGAGGAGGTTGACCGCCTGGAGCTGTCGCTGGATGTCTTCGAAGCCCTGGCCCGGCGCATTGCCACCGACCACCCGCGCTGGAGCGGCTTTGGCCTGGCGGTGCAGGCCTACCAGACCCGGGCGCTGGGTGTGGTCGACGAGGTGGCGCGCATCGCCCGCACGCTGAACCTGCGTTTCATGGTGCGCCTGGTCAAGGGCGCCTACTGGGATGGCGAGGTCAAGCGTGCCCAGGAGCTGGGCCTGGTGGGCTACCCGGTCTACACCCGCAAGCCGCACACCGACGTCTCCTACCTGGCCTGCGCCAAGGCCTTGCTTGAAGCGCGCGACGTGCTCTATCCGCAGTTCGCCACCCACAACGCCGGCACCATCGGCGCGATCGACCAGCTCGCCCGCGGCCTGGGCGCGCTGCCCGACACCCACTACGAGATGCAGCGCCTGCACGGCATGGGAGACGGCGTCTACCGCGAGGTGCTGAAGGACGGCATCGGTGCGCTGCGCGTGTACGCCCCCGTGGGCGAGCACCGCGACCTGCTGGCCTACCTGGTGCGTCGGCTGCTGGAGAACGGCGCCAACTCGTCCTTCGTGCACCAGTTGGCCGACCCGCGGGTGCTGCCCGAGGAACTGTTGTCCTCGCCGCTGGCGCTGGCCCATGCCGGCGAGCAGGCCGAGGGCCTGACGCTGCCGACCCACCTGTACGGCGTGGCGCGGCGCAACTCGGCGGGCGTGGACATCAGCTGCCTGGCGCAGCGCGCGCCGCTGGAGGCCGCGGTGGCGCTGGCCCAGGTGCCGGCGG
>JAFLDI010000453.1 GCA_017302485.1 Burkholderiales bacterium
GCTGCCACCTCCGTTAATACTGCCACCGTTCATTGGAGAGACAACTAGAGATTTTAGAAACACAATACTGCTGGACGTGCAGCTCTTCCCGCGCGAGGCGCGTGCCGTCACCACCGGCCGCTACCGCGTGGAGAACCGCAGCGGCGTGCCGATCAGCGAGCTCATCGTGGCCTGGTCGCCGCGCCTGCTGCTCGATCGGCTGGAGTTCGCCGGCGCCACGCTGAAGAGCGAGCGTGCCGACTGGGGCCACCGCCACTACCTGCTGGCCACGCCGATGCAGCCGGGCGAATCGCGCGAGCTGCACTTCGCCACCACGCTGCAGGAGCGCGGCTTCGTCAATGGCGCGCCGCTGACGCGCATCGTCGAGAACGGCAGCTTTCTTGACAACGGCGAGATCGCGCCCGGCCTGGGCGTGCCGCGCGAAGCCTTCCTGAAGGACCGGGCCAAGCGCCGCAAGCATGGCCTGCCGCCCGACCTGCGACCGCCTGCGCTGGAAGACGAGCACGCCCGCGCCTTCAACGGGCTGCGCAGCGACAGCGACTGGGTGCAGGCCGACATCACGGTCAGCACCGACGCCGACCAGACGCCGATCGCCCCCGGCTACACCGTCAGCGATGTGACCCGCGACGGTCGCCGCAGCGTGCGCTTCAAGACCGACGCGCCGATCAACCACTTCTTCAGCATCCAGTCGGCGCGCTATGCGGTGAAGACCGACCGCCTGGGCGCGGTGGAGCTGGCGGTCTACCACCAGCCGGGCCATGACTACAACGTCGATCGCATGCTGGCGGCGATGAAGGCCTCGCTGCAACTTTTCGGCGAGCAGTTCTCGCCCTACCAGTTCCGCCAGGCACGCATCCTGGAGTTCCCCAGCTACGGCAACTTCGCGCAGAGCTTTGCCAACACCATCCCCTACAGCGAGAACATCGGCTTCCTGACCCGGCTGGACGACCCCGACAAGATCGACGTCGTCACCTACGTCACCGCACACGAGATCGCCCACCAGTGGTGGGGCCACCAGCTCTCGCCCAGCCCGCAGCAGGGCAACACGCTGCTGGTCGAGAGCTTCGCCCAGTACTCGGCGCTGCTGGTGATGGAGAAGCTCTACGGCCCCGAGCAGATGCGTCGCTTCCTGAAATACGAGCTCGATCGCTACCTGCGTTCGCGCGGCGGCGAAGTGGTCGAGGAGATGCCGCTGGCCCGTGTGGAGAACCAGCCCTACATCCACTACCAGAAGGGTTCGCTGGCGATGTGGTGGGCCAAGGAGGCGCTGGGCGTGGAGGTGGTCAACCGCACGTTGGCGAAGCTGCTGCAGCAATACGCCTTCAAGCCCGCGCCCTACGCCAACAGCAATGACTTCCTGCGTGTGCTGCGGGCCGAGGCCGGCGCGGACAAGGCTGCGCACCAGGCGCTGATCACCGACCTGTTCGAGAAGATCACGCTGCTTGACCTCAAGGCGCGCGACGCCACCGCCACCCGCCGACCCGACGGCCGCTGGGACGTGCGCTTCACGGTGGACGCGCGCAAGCTCTACGCCGACGGCAAGGGTGTCGAGACCGAGGCGCCGCTGGACGAGGAGGCCGAGATCGGCGCCTTCACGGTCGAGCCCGGCAAGAGCGGCTACACCGCGCAGGCGGTGCTGGCGCTGCAGCGCCAGCGCCTGAAGAGCGGCAGCCAGCAGATCACGCTGACGGTGGCGCAGAAGCCGGCCTACGTCGGCGTCGATCCGTACAACAAGCGCATCGACCGCAACTCGGAGGACAACCTCAGCGCGGTGAAGGAGTAAGGGCAACGCTGAACAAGTCCCTCGCGGCGTGCGCATCCCTGCTTCGGGCGGTCTGCGGCGTTGCACATCCTCGCCATAGCCTGGGCTATGGCTGTGGTGTGCGCCTTGCAGCCCATCCCGAATCAGGGCGCGCCCATCCGCGGCGACTTGTTCAGCGTCGCCTAAGGCGCAAGGACACCGGCGTGCCGGCCGCGGCCGATGGCGCCAGCCAGAGGTCAAACCAGCCGGCCTCCACCCGCTCGCGCCCCTGGTCATCGCGGTGCGCCAGGTCGTGGCGGGTCAGCGTGAACACCACGCTGGCCGTCTCCCCGGCGGCCAACTCCACCGCCTGCACGCCGCGCAGTTCGCGCACCGGCCGCACCGGGCTGGTCACGCGCTGGTGGATGTAGAGCTGCACCACCTCGCGCATCGCGCGCGGCCCCACGTTGCGCACCCGCACGCGCACCTGGCAACGACCGTTCCAAGCCAGGGTCTCGGTGTCCAGATCCACCGCCTCGTAGACGATCTCGCCATAGCCCAGGCCGTGGCCGAAGGGATAGAGCGCCTCGTTCGTCACCTCCAGATAGCGGGCCTTGAAGCGCGCGTCATCGGCGCGCTGTTGCGGCCGGCCGGTGGCACGGTGGTTGTAGAAGAAAGGCTGCTGGCCCGCAGCCTGCGGAAAGCTCACCGGCAGGCGGCCTGAGGGGGCGTGCCGGCCCAACAGCAGGTCGGCCAGCGCATGGCCCGACTGCTGGCCCAGGTACCAGCCGGCCAGGATCGCGGGGGCGGCGCGCACCGCGCCGCTCGGCTCGACCGTGTCGAGCAGGTAGTCCAGGTCGCTCGCCGGCGTCGCGTGGCACAGGTAGAGGTCGCGGCTGTAGCGGCGCGCGGGCTGCAGCGTGGCGATCCAGGCCAGCACCTCGGGCGCGAGCTGGCCGTGCGTGAACGCGTCCTCCGGGCCCCAGCGGCCGGGGCCGAGCGTGAGCACCTGGCGCTCGTGGTTGCCGGCCAGGTGCTCCCAGTCCTGCGCCATCAGGAACTCGGCGGTGGCCTGCGGCAGCAGCGGGCCGGACAGCGCGTCGCCGAGGTTGATCACCGCGTCGACGCCGCGCCGGTCGAGGTCGCGCACCACCGCCCTAATTATTGTCTTCAAGCTTTTTTAAATGTACGCTTAGATTGCCGTCTGTTGCGTTAATTTTTTCACGAATGAACGTAAATTCAGCTTCATCAACGCTGATTAGCACCGCCATAATAGCGGTTCTTA
>JAFLDI010000454.1 GCA_017302485.1 Burkholderiales bacterium
ATGACGATCACCGCACCGATGGCAACCCCGGACTGACCAAGGCGACCGAAGCCGCCGAGGCCGTCAAGGGCAAGCTGATCGTTCCCGACTTCGCCGCCGATCACTCGATGACGTACAGCGGCCAGCCGGTCGAGTTCGGCCAGCCGCTGTACGTCATCGAGTGATCGGCGGCGCGCCATGTTCAAGAAAATCCTGATCGCCAACCGAGGCGAGATCGCGCTGCGAATCCAGCGAGCTTGTCGCGAGATGGGCATCAAGGCCGTGGTCGTCTACTCCGAAGCCGACCGCGACGCCAAGTACGTCAAGCTGGCCGACGAGGCGGTGTGCATCGGCCCGGCCCAGTCCAGCCACAGCTACCTCAGCATGCCGGCCATCATCGCGACCGCCGAGGTGACCGATGCCGAGGCCATCCACCCCGGCTACGGCTTCCTCAGCGAGAACGCCGACTTCGCCGAGCGGGTGGAGCAGAGCGGCTTCACCTTCATCGGCCCGACGCCCGAGTCGATCCGCATCATGGGCGACAAGGTCTCGGCCAAGCAGGCCATGATCAAGTCGGGCGTGCCCTGCGTGCCGGGTTCGGAAGGCGCGCTGCCGGATGACCCCAAGGAGATCATCCGCCAGGCGCGCGCCATCGGCTACCCGGTGATCATCAAGGCCGCGGGCGGCGGCGGCGGCCGCGGCATGCGCGTCGTCCACACCGAGGCGGCGCTGATCAACGCGGTGCAGATGACCAAGGCCGAGGCCGGTGCGGCCTTCGGCAACCCGGCCGTCTACATGGAGAAGTTCCTCGAGAACCCGCGCCATGTGGAGATCCAGATCCTGGCCGACGAGCACCGCAACGCGGTGTGGCTGGGCGAGCGCGACTGTTCGATGCAGCGCCGCCACCAGAAGATCATCGAGGAAGCGCCGGCGCCGGGCATCCCGCGCCGCGTGATCGAGAAGATCGGCGACCGCTGCGCCGCGGCCTGCAAGAAGATCGGCTACCGCGGTGCCGGCACCTTCGAGTTCCTCTACGAGAACGGCGAGTTCTACTTCATCGAGATGAACACCCGGGTGCAGGTGGAGCATCCGGTGACGGAGCTGGTCACGGGCATCGACATCGTGCAGATGCAGATCCGCATCGCCGCCGGCGAGAAGCTGCCCTTCTCGCAGCGCCAGATCGCCATGCGTGGTCACGCGATCGAGTGCCGCGTCAACGCCGAGGACCCCTGGAAGTTCGTGCCGTCGCCGGGTCGCATCAGCATGTGGCACCCGCCAGGCGGCCCGGGCGTGCGCGTGGACAGCCACGCCTACACCAACTACTTCGTGCCGCCCAACTACGATTCGATGATCGGCAAGATCATCGTCCATGGCGACACCCGTGAACAGGCGCTGGCGCGCATGCGCACCGCGCTGGCCGAGACCGTGGTCGAGGGCATCCAGACCAACATCCCGCTGCACCGCGAACTGATGGTCGACAAGGGCTTCTGCAGCGGCGGCACCAGCATCCATTACCTGGAAGGCTGGCTGGAACACCACCGCCGCTGAGGACGCCCCGATGGCCCTGTATGAGCTGGCGCTGACCGCGCCACAGACGCTGGTCGAGCCGGTGTCCGAAGCCCTGATGGACGAGCTCGAGGCCCTGTCGGTCTCGGTCGAGGACGCCGATGCCGACACCGCGGCCGAGCATGCGCTGTTCGGTGAACCTGGCATGCCCCCTCCGCGTTCGGGCTGGGACCGCTCGGTGATCAAGGCCTTGTTCGCCGACGAGGCGCTGGCCCAGCAGGCCCTGACCCTGCTGCTGGCGCAGGACTGGACCAGCGGCCTGCATCCGCAGGGCCTGACCCAGATGGAAGAGCAGGACTGGGTGCGCCTGACGCAGTCGCAGTTCGCGCCGGTGCCGGTGACTGATGGGTTCTGGATCGTGCCCACCTGGCATGAGGTGCCCGCAGGCGCCACGCGCGTGATGCGACTGGACCCTGGCCTGGCTTTCGGCACCGGCACCCACCCGACCACACGCATGTGCCTGCGCTGGATCGCCCGCCATGCCCAGCCCTGGACCCGCGTGCTCGACTATGGTTGCGGCTCGGGCATTCTGGCCATCGGCGCCGCGCTGCATGGGGCGCAGGCCATCGATGCGGTCGACATCGACCCGGCCGCCGTCGAGTCCACCCGCGCCAACGCCAGCGCCAACGGCGTGGTGCTCAGTGCCGGGCTGCCGGATGCCGCACAGGGGACCTACCCACTGGTGCTGGCCAACATACTGGCCACACCGCTGAAGCTGCTGGCTCCGCTGCTGTGCGGCCATCTTGCGCCGGGCGCCCACCTGGTGATGGCCGGCATCCTGGCGCGCCAGGCCGACGAACTGCGCGAGGCCTATGCGCCCTGGCTGCAGCTCGAGGTCAGCGACGAGGACGATGGCTGGATCCTGATGACCGGCTGTCGATCGACCTGAGCGGCACAGCGGCCGCTGCAGCGGCTGTGGCATCATCCCCGCACATGAGTCTCGCCACCCGTTGCCCGGCGTGCGGCACGGCCTTCCGCGTGGTGCAGGACCAGCTGCGAGTGTCCGGTGGTTGGGTCCGGTGTGGCATGTGCCAGCAGGTCTTCAATGGCCTCGATGCGCTGATCGCCGAGCCCGTCGCCCCCCTTCCGACCGAGCGATCGGCCAGCCCACCCGCACTGCCAGAAGCCGCAGCGCCTGAGCCGCCGCGCAGCGAGATCCCCACCGGGGAAGCCTGGGAAGCCGATGCCGGCTGGTCGCTGTTCGGACCTGGCGTCGGTGCCGGAGTCAGCGAGCCGACACCCGCAGACCGACCAACGGCGCCCTCACTGCCACCGCCTGATTTCGACCCGGTGCTGCGCGGCGTGACGCTGCCGCCCGGCCACGGCGGGGGGATCAGCACCTTTGGCGAGATCACCGCCGCCACAGCGCAGCGCGGGCCAGTCTCGCAGCCGCCCGATGCCCTGCGCGTGGACCCGCCACCCTCAGGCCGACGCCGCCGCCGCAAGCCACGCTTCATGCGCCAGGCCGAGCGCGAG
>JAFLDI010000455.1 GCA_017302485.1 Burkholderiales bacterium
CCGCGACGCGCTGCGCCGCGGCCTGCCGGTCGAGCGTGCGCTGGCGCTGGACCAGGCCATCCAGGGCTGCGACTTTGACGCGGCGCTGGCCCTGCTGGACCAGGAGAGCCCATGAGCCCCGCGCCCGAACACCGCGCCACGCTGCTGGTGGTCGACGACACGCCGGCCAACCTGAACCTGCTGGCCGGCCTGCTCAACAGCGAGCACCGCGTGAAGCTGGCCAACAGTGGTGCGCGGGCCCTGGAGATCGCCCTGCGCGAGCCGCCCGATCTGGTGCTGCTCGACGTGATGATGCCCGAGGTCGATGGCTTCGAGGTCTGTCGCCGCCTCAAGGCCGAGGCCCGCACGCGCGATGTGCCGGTGATCTTCGTCACCGCGATGAGCCAGCCCGAGGACGAGGCACGGGGCTTCGAGGTCGGCGGCGCCGACTTCATCCACAAGCCGATCAGCCCGCCGATCCTGCGCTCTCGGGTACGCACCCATCTGCAGGTCAAGGCCTCGCGCGACGCGCTCAAGCGGCGCAACGCCGGTCTGGCCGAGGCGCTGGCGGCGCAGCTCGACCAGGTCGAGCGACTGCGCGACGCCACCATGTTCGTGATGGTCTCGCTGGCCGAGTTCCGCGACCAGGACACCGGCAACCACGTCAAGCGCACCCAGGAGTACGTGCGCACCTTGGCCGAGTACCTGCGCGAGCACCCAGGCGACGATGCCGACGCCGCGCGCCTGGACGAGGGCTCGATCGAGCTTCTGGCCAAGAGCGCTCCGCTGCACGACATCGGCAAGGTCGCCATCCCTGACCACATCCTGCTCAAGCCCGGCAAGCTCGACACCGCCGACTTCGAGGTCATGAAGACCCACACGCTGCAGGGCTGGGAAATCCTGCAGCGGGCCGCCCTGCGCATGGGGGGGGCGTCGGACTTCCTGGACTTCGCGCGGCAGATCGCCCGCCACCACCATGAGCGCTGGGACGGCCAGGGCTACCCGGACGGCCTGGCCGGCAGTGACATCCCACTGGCGGCCCGGCTGATGGCGGTGGCGGATGTCTACGACGCCCTGATCAGCCGTCGCCCGTACAAGGAGCCGCTGCCCCATGCCGATGCCATGGCCATGCTGGCGCAGGGCGCCGGCCAGCACTTCGACCCCCGGATCGTCGCCGCAGCCCAGGCCTGCGAAGACCGCTTCATCGAGATCGCCCGAGCCTGGAAAGACTGAACCCATGACCCTGCGCCTCGCCCCCTGGTTGTCCGCCCTCGCCCTGGGCGCCCTGATGAGTGCCGGCAGCGCCTGTGCCGAGGAGCCTGTCGATGGCGGCCCGCGCCTGAGCTGGTCGGCCTTCGGCACGATCGGCCTGACCCAGAGCGACCAGCCCTTCACCTACCAGCGCTTCATCAGGGACCATGCCACCGCCGAGCGCGACAGCGTGCTGGGCGTGCAGCTCGATGCGCAGTTCAGTCCCGAATGGTCGGCCACCGTGCAACTGCGCCTGGGCCCGGCCGAGAACCATGACTCGCGCTGGAGTCTGCGTCCGAGCTGGGCCTTCGTGGCCTGGCGGCCGGACAACGACTGGCTGCTGCGCCTGGGCCGCATGCGGGTGCCCTTCTTCCTGCGCAGCGAGCAGCTCGATGTCGGCCAGACCTACGACGAGGCCCGTCTGCCCACCGAGTTCTACTCGCTGGCCCCGACCAGTGACTTCAACGGCCTGAACCTGTCGCGCAGCCTGTGGTTGGCCGACGGCGAGCTCAGCATCGACGGCTACCTGGGCCAGACCTCGCTGTTCAATCGCAGCTGGCAGCGCGAGGCCCTGCCCTCGCCTGTGCCCGGGCAGCCACCGCTGCTGCGCGCCGGGGCACACTTCCGGCAAGCCGATGTGGACGCCGTGGGCGCCGTGCTGACCTGGCGCGACACCGACACCACCCTGCGCGCCGGCATCCACCGCCTGACGGTCGGTTTGTCCGACGGCAGCGGGCTGCTGGTGCGACCGGTGTGGGCACCACTGGGCCCTGGCCTGGGCTACTGGCAGACCAGCAACCAGCTGCCCGGTCCGGGCGTGCAGGAGGCCAGGCAGTTCCGCGAGTGGCTGTACGCCGTCGGCGTGGACCACCGCATCGATGCCCGCTGGCGCGTGGTGTCCGAGTTGATGCGCCTGCGGCAGTCGGGCACCGTGATGGCCGTCGATGCCTGGGCGGCCGCCGCCACGGTGTCTCGCCAGTGGGGCGCCTTCACGCCCTACGTTTCACTGGCCGCCGCACACAGCTCGGCAGCCAGCACTGCGGTGGCCCGGGCCTTGGACAGCACCCGCGTGCCCGACTGGCTGCCCGGCGCGGCGCAGCTCAATGGCAGCATGCGCACCGCGGCCGACCGCACACTGACCTTCCGCCAGACCTCCCTGGCGCTGGGCAGCTCATGGGCCCTCGACCACCGCAGCAAGCTCAAGCTGGAGTGGATGCACACGCAGGCCCGGCAGTCGCAGCTGATCGACGTGCCGGCCGGCGACGTGCTGGCCCGGCCCAGGCGTGTCAATGTGCTGTCGCTGTCCTACAGCTTCGTCTACTGAGGAGCGCGCCATGCAACGACGCCACCTCCTCCTGATCGGCCTGGCTGCGACACTGCCAGCCGGTCTGCTCAGTCCGGCCCGTGCGGCCGATGACGGTCTGGCCGTGATCGCCCATCCCGGCCTGAAAGGCCTGGATGCCGAGACCATCAAGCGCGCCTACACCGGCCGGGCGGTCGAGCTCGATGGCCAGGCACTGCGCCCGCTCAACCTGCCGTCGACCAGCCCGCTGCGCCAACGCTTTCTCAAGACGCTGCTGCAGCAGGACGACGAAGCCTACCTCGCCTACTGGACCGTGCGCCGCTACATCGGCAAGGGCGTGCCCCCGGCCGAGCTGCGCTCCAGCGCCGAGGTGCTGGACCATGTGGCGCGCACGCCGGGCGCGATCGGCTACGTCGACCCGGCTGAGCTGAGGGCGGGCGTGGCAGTGGTGCTGCGC
>JAFLDI010000456.1 GCA_017302485.1 Burkholderiales bacterium
GGTGGCGGCCAGCGGCGTCGGCAGCGGCATCCAGCGGGCGGCAGCGTCGACGACGGTGCTCACCGTGGCGAGCACCGGCCGCGAGGCGGCGATCACCATCACCACGAAGACGAACAGCGGCTCGGTGTAGTTGCGCGATTCGGCGTAGGCCAGGGCCTCGCCGCCATCGAAGGCCAGCGCCAGCGTCAGCACCAGCACGATGGCCCAGAAGCCGAAGACGATCTCGATCTCGCCCAGCAGGTGCAGCAGGCCGGCGTGTTGGGGGTAGCGGTGCGCCAGGCGTTCGAACTGCTTGGCTGCAAAGGTGTGGACCAGGGCCACCCCGAACAGGGTGGCTGCGATGACGTGCACCGCCGGGTCATGGATCAGGTTCATGGTCGTCCTCAGGTCGCGTGGCGGCCCGACCGACGCAAGAACCTGTCGGCAGCCACAGCGCCGACACCCTGCTGCAGTCTATCCGATGGCCGTCTATCCCCTGGCGGGCCCAGGCCTTGTGCCACGGCAGCGACGGCCTGCGCTGTGAGCCACCATCGACAATCCACCCATGAGTCTTGCCCAGACCCCGCCCTGGACCCCACGCCCGGCCCGCCGGGACGATGGCGCCGTCATCGCCGTCCATCGCTACGCCGGTGCCGGCACCGCGCAGGACCTGCTGGCCTATGAGCGCTGGGTGGCCCCGCGCATCGAACAGGGCGGCTATGCGGGTGTGCTGGCCGAGGTGGATGGCGTCGTGGTCGCCGGCGCAGGCGCGGTGATGCTGGATTGGGGCCCCACCCGGGGTGAGCCCATCGGTGTGCGCGCCCGCATCGTCAATGTCTTCACGGCGCCCGCCTGGCGTCGGCGCGGCCTGGCCCGCAGCCTGGTGCAGGCGCTGATCAGCCAATGCCAGGCGCGCCAGATCCAGGTGTTCAGCCTGGCCGCCACGCCGGACAGCGCCGCGCTCTATGCCGCACTGGGCTTCATGCGCTACCCGCAGGAGATGATCCTGCGCGGCTGATCGGCCCAGCCGCTGCATTCCGCCAACTGCCAGCTCAGCGCCCAAAGATCCCCTTGAGCAGGTCCTTGGCGTTGGGCAGCTTGTTGCCCTCCTCCTGCGGCGCCGGCGGCTGCTCGGCCGGCATGCCGCGGGTGGGCATGCCGCCTTCCATGCCCAGCATCGCGGTGCTCTGGCTCTTCACGCGCAGCTTGACGGCCCACTGTGGTTCCCAGGCCTGCCTGGGGTCGGTGGGGCGCGGCGGGTGGGCCAGGTTGAGCTCGCTGCCGTAGGCGATGGCGCGCAGCATGCCGCCTTCGCCGGTGAACACGCCCTTGGGCACGGTGCACTGGCTGGTGCCGGGCGACAGCAGCACCTTCTCCTTGAGCCAGCGGTCCACCGCGGCGTTGGTCTGGTAGTCGAACAGGCCGAAGCCGGTTTCGGGTACCTCGGCGCTGGTCCACAGCACCATCTCGTTCTTGCCGCGGCCGCCCATGGCGGCCAGGAACTGGGCGCGGGCGGTGGGGGGCGGGGTCCAGGTCAGGGCCCAGGCGCCGTCGGCGTTGCGCTGGGCCAGCTCGATCGCGGGCATCAGGTCCTGCTGGGCGGGGATCTGGAAGCGGAAGGGCTCGGGCACGCCCTGGCCGCTGAAGACATGTTCGCCCACCAGGCTGGCCTGCGGCGGCACCATGCGGGTGTCGGCGGGGCTGGGCCAGACCGGGCGGCCGGTGGCCTGGTGGGTGCCGCGCTGGGTGGCGCTGCGCACCTGGAAGAACTTCGCCATGTCGGCCGGCGTGGCGGTGGCCATGTCCAGCACCTTGGGCTGGCCGGCGCGCACGCTGTCGCCGCAGCCCCAGTAGAGGAAGATCTTGCCCTCGGGCTTGTCGTAGCGGGGTTCCTCGGTGCGCTCCTCGCCCGATTCGGGCGGCAGCGTGCCCTTGGTCTCGCGCGGGGCCTGCAGCTTCAGCGCCGGGCTGAGGAAGCCGGCGGGCACCGCCTGCTGGGCCTCCTGCAGCTGCGGGTTGGCGCGCGTCATCAGCGTCACGTCCACCCAGCGGCCGGCCTGGCCGACCTGGGTGTTGCCGAAGCTGTTCTTGCCCGCGCCGCCGCCGAACAGGCCGCCGAGCATGGCCATCGGGTTGCCGCCGCCGGCCCCGCCCAGCCCCCCCATGCCGCCCATGCCGCCGTAGGTGGCCACATCGATCCAGGCCTGGGTTTGTGGCGGCTTGACCACCTGCTGCGCCAGGGCCTGGCCGGCCACCGCGGCAGCGGCCAGGGCCATCAGGGACGGAAGGACAACGCGCATCATCAACTCCTGCGTGTAGACAACGCCTCCACGCTAGGACGAGTGCGGGCAGCACGCCATCCCTCGCTCGCGCCGGCTTGCGCCAGCACAAGGCCCGCCACGCTCAGGCGTTGACGATGCGGGTGATCTGCGACGGCGTGGGCGCCGGCCAGCCGGCCTGCTGGGCGGTGCGCACGATGGCCTCGTTGGTGTCGAAGTAGACCTGCCAGTAGTCGGCATTGGCGCAGTAGGGGCGCACCGCGATCACGCAGCCGTTGAGGTTCATGTCCAGCAGCGAGACCTCGGGCGGCATCTCGGCCGACACGTTGGGGATGGCAGCCACCGCGGCCTTGAGGCGGGCGATGGCGTCCAGCGGGTCCACGCCCACCGCGAGCTGCGCGGTGCGCTCCACGCGGCGCAGCGGCAGGGCGCTGAAGTTCTGCATGGTGTCGCCGAAGATCTTGCCGTTGCCCACCAGGGTCATCACGTTGTCCGGGGTGACGATGGTGGTGGCGAACAGGCCCAGCTCGCGCACCGTGCCCACCACGCCGCCCACGCTGACGAAGTCGCCCACCTTGAAGGGCCGCAGCACCAGCATGAAGGCGCCGGCGGCGAAGTTGCCCAGCATGCCGCTCCAGGCCGCGCCGATGGCCACGCCAGCGCCAGCCAGCAGGGCCGCGAACGAGGTGGTCTGGATGCCGAAGTAGCCCAGGATGCCCAGCACCAGGGCG
>JAFLDI010000457.1 GCA_017302485.1 Burkholderiales bacterium
CCGGCAGCGCCTACCTGGTGGCGCAGAGCCTGGAGCCCGCCGTGCGCGACCACGCGGTGTTCGCCCACCGCAGCGCCGAGTCGGGCCACACCGCCATGCTCGAGCTGCTGCAGGCCCAGCCGCTGCTGGACCTGGGCCTGCGCCTGGGCGAAGGCACCGGGGCGGTGCTGGCGGTGCCGCTGCTGCGCGCGGCCTGTGCCTTCCTGAACGAGATGGCCAGCTTCGACAGCGCCGGCGTCAGCGGGCAGACCTGAGGGCGGCGACATGCGCGAGGAGCTGCGCCTCTTCTTCACCGCCCTGCAGTTCTTCACGCGGCTCCCGGTGCCCGCCTGGGTGGGCTGGTCACCGGCGCAGCTCAATGCGTCGGCACGGCATTTCCCCACGGTGGGGGCGCTGGTCGGCGCGCTGTGCGGCGCGGTGCTGCTGGGCGCACTGCAACTGTGGGCTGCGCCGGTGGCGGTGCTGCTGTCGATGGCCGCTGGCGTGCTGCTGACCGGCGCCTTCCACGAGGACGGCTTTGCCGACAGCTGCGACGGCTTTGGCGGGGGCTTCACCCGGGAGCGGGTGCTGGTCATCATGAAGGACTCGCGCGTGGGCAGCTACGCCACGATCGGCGTGGCACTGCTGCTGGCGCTGAAGTACCAGTTGCTGTTGTCACTGGCGGCGCGGCTCGGGGCGTGGACACTCCTCGCCGCGCTGGTGGCCAGCCATGCCGTCAGCCGCCTGGCCGCACTGGGCGTGATGGCGCGGCTGGACTATGTGCGCGACGACGACAGCGCCAGGTCCAAGCCGATCGCGCAAACCCGACCCGGTGCCGGTGCGCTGGTCTTCGCTGCCTGCATCGCGCTGCTGCCCTGTCTGCCGCTGGGCAGCGAAGCACTGCCCGCGCTGCTGGGGGCGGCGCTGGTGTGGCTGGCCGCCGTGCCCTACCTGCGCCGCCGTCTGGGCGGCTATGTGGGCGACGCGCTGGGTGCCACCCAGCAACTGGCCGAGATCGGGTTCCTGCTGGGCCTGGCGGCTCGGGGCGGCGCATGGAGCTGATCCTGCTGCGCCATCCGGTGGTGGCCGCGCCCGCCGGCACCTGCTACGGCCAGGCCGACCTGCCAGCGCGCGAGCCGCTGGAGCCGCGTGCCGCACAGGTCCTGACAGCGCTGCCGGCCGGCATCGACGCGCTGTGGACCAGCCCGCTGCGCCGCGCCCAGGTGCTGGCCGAGGTGCTGGCGCCTGCCCTGGGCCTGCCGGTGCAGGTGGAGGCGCGCTGGATGGAGCTGCACTTCGGCGCCTGGGAGGGGCGCCCCTGGTCGGCGATCGACCGCGCCGAGAGCGACCCCTGGGCCGCCGATCCAGAACGCCTGGCGCCCCCCGGTGGAGAAACCCTGGGTGCCCTGCGCAGACGCGTGTACGCGGCGATGGACGCCCTGGCCGCCTCAGGCGCATCGCGCGTGCTGGTGGTGGCCCACGCCGGCCCGATCCGCGTGGCGCTGGCGCGCGCCCGCGGCAGCACCGCCACGGATGCGCTGGCGTACCCACTCGCCTTCGGCGGCCTGACCCACCTGCACCACCACGGCGGACACTGGAGCACGACCCGATGAAAACCTTGATCCTCGGCGGCGCCCGCAGCGGCAAGAGCCGTCTGGCCGAGCGCCTGGCCCATGACAGCGGCCGATCGGTCACGGTGGTGGCCACCGCGCAGGCGCAGGACGATGAGATGGCCTCGCGCATCGCCGCACACCGCGCGGCGCGGCCCGCACACTGGCGCTGCGTGGAAGAACCATTGGCGCTGGCCGACACGCTGCGCGCCGCCGACGCCCCCGGCGCGCTGCTGCTGGTCGACTGCCTGACGCTGTGGCTGAGCAACCTGCTGCACGCTGGCGAGGCCGTCGTCGTGCGCGAACGCGCCGCGCTGCTGGACGCCCTGCCCGCGCTGCAGTCCGAGCTGCTGCTGGTGGGCAACGAGGTGGGCCACGGCATCGTACCGCTGGGCGCGCTGAACCGTCGCTTCGTCGACGAGAACGGCTGGCTGCACCAGGCCCTGGCCGAGCACTGCGATGCGGTGCGCTTCGTGATGGCCGGCTGCACGCTGGCGCTGAAGGGATGAAGCGCGCACTGCCGATCCTGCTCGGCCTGCTGGCCCTGGCGCCTGCGCAGGCGGCGGTCAGCGCGCTCGACGACGACGGCCGTCGCATCACGCTGCCCGCGCCGGCAAGGCGAATCGTCAGCGTGGCGCCGCACGCCACGGAGCTGCTCTTCGCCGCCGGCGCCGGCGCGCAGGTGGTGGCGACGGTGCGCTATGGCGACTACCCCGCCGCGGCGAAGCAACTGCCGGTCGTCGGCGACGCCAACCACCTGGATCTGGAGCGCATCGCCGCGCTCAAGCCCGACCTGATCGTGGTCTGGATGCACGGCAACTCGGCCGCCCAGCTCGACCGCCTGCGCGCCCTGAAGCTGCTGCTGTTCCACAGCGAGCCGCGCGACCTGGCGCAGATCGGCGACAGCCTGCGCCGCCTCGGCACGCTGGCCGGCACCCAGCCGGTGGCCAATGCAGCCGCCGAGGCTTTCGCCGCCGAGCTGGCCGCTCTGCGCCGTCAATACGCCGCGCGGCCACCGCTGCGGGTCTTCTACCAGGTCTGGCACCAGCCGCTGCTGACCATCAATGACAGCCACCCGATTGCCGACATGGTCCGCGGCTGCGGCGGCGTCAAGGTCTTCGGCAGTGAGCCGATGCTGGTGCCCACGGTCAGCCGCGAAGCGGTGCTGGCTGCGCGGCCGCAGGTGCTGGTCAGCAGCAGTGTGGAGACGCGCGAGGACGAGACCCTGTCGCCATGGCGCGGCCTGAGCCGGTTCGAGCCCATGGCGCGCGGCGCAGTGGTGATGGTGCCCGCCGATCTGATCAGCCGTGCCTCGCCACGCACGCTGCAGGCGATGCGACAGCTGTGCGAGGGCCTCGAGCAGGTACGCACTCGACGCTAGGGACGTACATC
>JAFLDI010000458.1 GCA_017302485.1 Burkholderiales bacterium
GAGCGCGCCATCGGTGGCGTGGTGCCACTCACGGTGCGTCAGGTCGAGGGCAAGGGCGACTCGGTCCAGGCCACGCTGCGCACGCTGCGCGTCAGCGATGACGCGACCATGATCCGCGCTTACCAGGAGCTGATGCGCGTCACCCAGGCCGATGACAGCCACGCTCGCCTGGCCGATGAGTGGGCCGAGGGCGACGAGTCCGAGCCCGCCGCACCCGCCAGGGGCGCCGCGTTCCGCTACGCCTTCAAGTCCAAGCCCGATGCCGACACCCGCGCGCTGCCCTGGCTGAAGCCGCTGCGTGAGGCGCGCAGCCAGCCGCTGCCGCGCCGTTTGGATGGCCGTGCCTTCGAGGTGCTGGGCGTGCCGCTGCCTGAGCCCGGCCTGCACCTGATGGAGGTGGAAAGCCGCGCCCTGGGCCGCGGCCTGCTGGGGGGCAGCCAGACCATGTACGTGCGCGCCGGTGCGCTGGTGACCGACCTGGGCGTGCACCTGCACCTGTCCGAGCGTCAGGCCGCGGTGTGGGTGACGCGCCTGTCCAGCGGCCAGCCGGTGGCCGATGCGGCCGTCACGCTCTACGACTGCCGGGCCAAGGTGCTGGCCCGAGGTCGTGCCAATGCCCAGGGCTGGCTGACGCTGGCGACCACACAGGGCGAGGATCGTTGGTCCTGTCCGGCCTTCGCCTTCGCCCATGTGGGTGACGACACCGGCTTCGTCAGCAGCCGCTGGCAGCAGGGCATAGAGACCTGGCGCTTCGAGACCCTGCGCGACAGCTGGGCGCCCAGCTCGGACCGCATCACCCACGCGGTGCTGGCGCGCTCGCTGCTGCGGCCCGGCGAGACCCTGCACGCGCGCCTGTACTGGCGCCGCATCGGCACGCATGGCGAGCTGCTGGCACCCGAGGCCGCCCAACTGCCGCGCACGATCGACCTGGTGCACCAGGGCAGCGGTGAGCGCCGCAGCCTGCCGGTGCAGTGGGATGCGCGCGGCCACGCCGACCTGGTCTGGCCGCTGCCCAGTGGCCTCAAGCGCGGCGCCTGGGCGCTGGCCTTTGGCGATGTCTGGGGCGAGACGGTGCAGTTTCGTGTCGAGGAGTTCCGCCTGCCTCTGCTGAAGGCCGAAGTGCTGGCGCCCACGGCGGCGCAGGTGCTGGCACCGATCAGCGACGGCCAGCCGGCGCGCGTGGCCGCGTCGCTGCGCCTGTCCTACCTGGCCGGCGGTGCCGCAGCCGGCGAGAGCGTCAAGGTGTTCCAGCGCCTGGCGCCGCTGACGCCACGCTTCGAGCAGCATGAAGGGTTCTGGTTCGGCCATGACGACCGCTGGCGCAGCGAGGATGCCGGCGGCGAAGCCGCACTCGGCAGCGCGGTGGACGGCGAGGCGATCGGCGATGAGCGCGGCCGCACGCTGGACGCCCAGGGCACGCTGAAGGTGGAGGCGCTGATCCAGCGGCCGCTGGACCGCCCTCGCACCTTGATCACAGAGATGGAGTACCGCGACCCCAACGGCGAGACCTACCGGGCCCAGGGCCGCACGCCGCTGTGGCCGGCGTCCTTGGTGCTGGGCATCCGCGCCGCGGCCTGGAGCAACGAGGCGAAGCGCAGCGTCGAGCTGCTGGCGGTGGACCCCAACGGCAAGCCCGTGGCCGATGCGGCCGTGCGCCTGGAAGGCGGCTGGGACGGCTATGTCTCGTACCGCCGCCGCTCGGTGGGTGGGTTCTACGGCTACGCCAGCGAGCGCCGCGAGTACCAGCCCGCGCCGGTCTGCGAGGGCCGCACCAATGCCCAGGGCCGGCTGCGCTGCCAGGTGGCGCCGACGATGGACGGCCTGGACGCGGGCGAATTCACGCTGCGCGGCACCGCCACCGACGCCCAGGGCCGCCAGGCCCGGGTGGGCACCACGCTGTGGTTCTATGGCGGCGGCGAGCTGTGGTTCGCCCAGGGCGACCACGACCGCATCGACCTGCTGAGCGAGAAGACCCGCTTCAAGCCCGGCGAGACCGCCACGCTGCAGGTGCGCTCGCCCTTCCGTGAGGCCACCGCCTGGGTCAACGTGATGCGCGGCGGTCAGGTGGTCGACACCCTGGTGCTGCCCATCAGCGGCCAGCAGCCGCAGATCAGCCTGCCGATCAAGCCCAGCTACGCGCCCAATGTGTTCGTCAACGTGCTGGTGATGCGCGGCCGCGTGGCCGAGCCGCCGGCCACTGCACTGGTGGACCTGGCGCGCCCGGCTTTCAAGCTGGGTCTGCTGGCGCTGCAGGTGGGGGCCGATGGACAGAAACTGGCGGTGGCCGTGACGACCGACAAGCCGGCCTACCAGACCCGCGCGAAGGCCAAGGTGTCGCTGCAGGTGCGTGCGGCCGACGGCGCGCTGCCAACGCAGCGCGAGGCCGCGGTCTTCGTTGTCGACGAGGCGCTGCTGGAGCTGCTGCCCAACACCAGCTGGGATCTGTTCGGCGCCATGCTGGCGCGGCGCGGCTATGGCTTCGAGACCGCCAGCGCGGCGATGCAGGTGCTGGGCAAGCGCCACTACGGCCGCAAGGCTCTGCCGCCCGGCGGCGGCGGTGGCCGCAGCGGCGCGCGCGAGTTGTTCGACACCTTGCTGCTGTGGCAAGGCGCGGTGCCGCTGGACGCCGAGGGCCGCGCCAGCCTCGAGGTGCCGATCAACGACAGCCTGACGCGCTTTCGCGTGGTGGCGGTGGCCAACGCGGGCACCGACCGCTTCGGGACCGGCGAAGCCAGCTTCACCGTCAGCAAGGACCTGCAGCTGTTCTCGGGCCTGCCGGCCACCGTGCGCGAGGGCGACCGCTTCAGCGCCGGCTTCACGCTGCGCAACACCACCGCCACGCCGATGAAGATCAGCGTGCAGGCCACGCTGGGCGGCCAGGCGTTGCCGGCGCGTTCGCT
>JAFLDI010000459.1 GCA_017302485.1 Burkholderiales bacterium
GCCGAGCTGCTCACTGACGCCGCCACCATGCTCGTCTCCGGCGGCCTGGAGTCCACCCGCGCCAACGAACTGGCCTGGAACATCACCGAGCTCATTCGCGACCGCTGGGGCGGCCAGACCCTCTACATCCCCCAGGGCCTGACCTTCGAGACCCTGCAGCGCTACGAGTCCATCTGGCGCGCGTTCACCGGCGACAACGTGCCCGAGCTGGCCCGCCAGTACGACATGTCCAAGATGGCCGTCTACCGCGCCCTGGCCATCATGCGCGAGCGCGACCGCCGCGCCCGCCAGGGCGACCTGTTCGGCCAGCAGCAGCAGCAGCAGCCAGAGGCCGCCTGATGCCCGCCGCGCCCGTCACCAACCACCAGGCCGACGCCTGGTCCGCCGTGGCCGCACGCTGCGACACCGTCGAGCTGCGCCAGCTGCACCAGCACACCGAGTGGGCCGGCCCACACCTGGCCGCTCGCTACATGGCCACCCACGTCCTGCCCCAGCCTCCGGCACCACCGGCGCCGCTGTGGGATCCGCTGCCGTGGGAGTGAGGCTCAACACCTAAATTCAGGCGACTGCGCGGCTTTTCGCGCAGGTCGCCTGCAATGCCGGGTTAGCCGGCAGAGAGGATACAGATGAACCACCTTCAGCACTACCTGACCAAGCTGGCAGAAGAAGGCTCCGAGGTCGCACAGATCGCGCTCAAGACGCAGCAGTTCGGCCCCGGAGAAGTGATGCCCGGCCAGCCGCTCAACAACTTCGAGCGGTGCCACCTTGAACTCGATGACCTGTGGGCGATGGTTGAGGAACTGAACGAGAAGTTCGGCTTCGGCTACGCGCCGAACCGGGAACGGATGGAAGCCAAGAAAGCGAAGGTGCGGAAGTACCTCGGCTTCTCCATCCACCTGGGAATGGTCGAAGGGGAAACGGACGTGTGCGAGCACCCGATGGCCCTGCCGGCTAACACAGGCGATCAGGGTCGCCGATAGGCGTCCGTTGCATCAACCAGTTCGGCCGGTGTGCCGAAGAAAGAACCGTGATGGAAGAACAAGGACACCAAGCTATGTGGCCGCAGATGATCGCTGCGCTGGCCGCGATAGATGTCGAGCTGGGCCTACCAGAGGACGGCTGCAACAGCACACAGAGAACGCTCGACGCCATTGCAAAGCTGAAGACTGAGGCTGCCAAGAGCGAGCGCCGCGCGATCACGTTCGGCGACATCGTGGCGCAGCAGACGATGGCCATGCGGGCTGCCGTTGTGGCCTGGCAGCGCGAGGATGCCGCTGCGGGCATGAAGTGGATCGCCAACACGCTGTGCGGCCCGGGTCACTTGCCGAACGAGGAAGCCATCGCGCTGGGCGCGCAAGCCCTGTTCGACAAGGAGATGGCCGAGCACGAGGCATTCAGGGCAGCGCACCCCGCACCCTGATGCCCAACGCAGAGTTAGGCCTTCACATTCAACAAGGACAACGACCATGAAGAACCCGATTCAGCCTCTGGAAGAAGTGCAGGGCGTGCTGCGCTTCAAGGCAAACGCCATCGTGCGTCACCTACTGGACACGCACCCAACGTGCGACATGAATAAGTTGGCGTGCATAGGTTTCAGTGACGACGACCGCCAGCAGTTCGCACAACTGATCGGCTACAGCCTGAGCGGGTACAGCGATCTGCGCAGCTACGTTAGCGACGAGGCGTACAGCGCAGCAGCACACATGGCCGATGGCATGGACGAGCGGGATGCGCGGATCGCTGCACTGGAACAGAAGATCAGCGAACTGCGCGCGGCTGCGGACGCACTGCAGGAGCCGATGGCCCGCTTGCTGGAAATGCACCCTGACGACCTGAAGTCCTAGCGGCGAAGTTCAGCGGCGGCCCTGATCGACCGCCACCCTGGCAGACGGCCGAAGGGCCGCCCGCTGCGACGCAGCGTTGGGCTGATGCCCAGGAGAGCACGATGGACACCAAGAACTTTGAAGACGCCTTTGTGCGACTGGTTGAACAAGACACCGAGGCCGCCTTGCAGCTCATCACCGGCATGTTCGTCGGCCTGACGCTGGAGTACATGCGCAGACGCGGCCACGAGCCAAATGGCGACATCAAGATCGAGGGCGGCAGCAGCCGCGACATCACGATCCACGCGCAGAAGATGACCGACGAGGACCGCAGGGCTCTGCGCGATGCATGGAAGGCCGAGGGCCTACTCACCCGCCCGTTCATGTGAAGCCCAACGCGCTGCCGCCCGGGGAGGGCCACTTGCCGAACGAGGAAGCCATCGCGCTGGGCGCGCAAGCCCTGTTCGACAAGGAGATGGCCGAGCACGAGGCATTCAGGGCCGCGCACCCAGCGCCTTGAGGCCGCAACCCCCATGATTGACACCCTCTCCCCCTACCCCTTACAGTCCGCCTGCCGCTGCTCAACAGCGGTGCGGGCTTGGCAGCTCGCGACCAGGCGCAAGGCGCCGCTCGTCCTTCCATAGGGTCAGCGGCCTTTTTCTTGCGTTGCGCACTCACGCCTGAGCAGTTCTAGGGCGCCGGTGCGCGGGAGCTGGGTAACCAGCTGCCGGTCCCTGGTCCGGTCTGCCAACCCGCGTATCCGGCGCCACCCCTTGGCAGAGGTGGTTCACTGAAACTTGCCCAGGAGTCCAACGTGACTGCAATCGAAACGCCGCCCCTTCTGCGTCTCACCGACGCCGTCGACAACCTGACCGAGCCCTCCCTGGCGCTCGACGGTCTTGAAACCCTTCTCACCGTGCCTGACCAGCACCCCGTGGATGCCGAGCATCTGCGCCCCCTGATCACCCTGGTGGCCCGCGAGCTGAGCGCGCGCGTGGCTGAGGTCAAGCGGCTGCTGGATGCCCACGTGGCGTCGCTGCCGGCCGCACTGCGTGGGGGGCACTGAGATGGCCCGCATCACCGTATCCATCACCGGCGTGTCGCCGCTGCTGCTCAACCGCTTTACGGATGCCGCCGCCCTGGCG